>NZ_JBITCU010000019.1:0-132050 GCF_044453545.1 Streptomyces sp. NPDC051664
TCGTGGTGTGGGGGGGGGGGGGGGGGGGGGGGGGGGGGGGGCGGGGGGGGGGGGGGGGGGGGGGGCGGGCCGCGCCCCCCCCCCCCCCCCCCCCCCCCCCCCCCCCCCCTTCCCGCCTTGCCCTGTCCGATCCGCTCAGTCGCCCCGGAAGGCGGCGAGGATCTCTTCGGCTGCCAGCGTTGCCGTCAACTCACCGTCGCGTACGCGCTGTTCGAGCGAAGGGGTGAGCGCACGCACCTGCGGATGACTGCGCAGGCTGTCCAGCAACTCGTCGCGCACCATCGTCCAGGTCCAGTCGACCTGCTGGTCACGCCGTTTCGCGGCCAGCCGCCCCGTCGAGTCGAGCAGCGCACGGTGTTGCTCCAGCCGCTCCCACAGGGTGTCGAGGCCGGTCGACTCACGGGCGCTGCACGTCAGCACCGGGGGAGTCCAGGCCGCGTCCGCCGGGTGCATCAGCCGCAGGGCGCCCGCCAGTTCGCGGGCCGCCGCGCGCGCGTCACGCTCGTGCGGACCATCGGCCTTGTTCACCGCGATCGCGTCCGCCAGCTCCAGGACACCCTTCTTGATGCCCTGCAGCTGATCGCCGGTGCGGGCAAGCGTGAGCAGCAGAAACGTGTCGACCATCTGGGCCACGGCCGTCTCCGACTGGCCCACCCCGACCGTCTCCACCAGCACCACGTCGTAACCCGCCGCCTCCATCACCACGATGGACTCCCGGGTCGCCTTGGCCACCCCGCCCAGCGTCCCGGCGGTGGGGGAGGGGCGGACGAACGCCGCAGGATCGACCGCCAGCCGCTCCATCCTGGTCTTGTCGCCCAGGATGGAGCCGCCGGTCCGGCTGGATGACGGATCGACGGCCAGCACCGCGACCCGGTGCCCGAGCCCGGTGAGCATCGTGCCCAGCGCATCGATGAACGTGGACTTCCCGACCCCCGGCACCCCGCTGATGCCGATGCGCCGCGCGTTGCCCGAGTGCGGCAGCAGCTCGCGCAGCAACTGCTGGGCCAGCGCCCGGTGATCGGGGCGGGTGGACTCGACGAGAGTGATGGCGCGCGCGATGTGCGCCCGCTTCCCGTCGAGCACCCCCTTCACATAGCTGTCGATATCGATCGTCGGAGCCATCGGGTCAGCGGCTCACAGCTCATGGCCGAGCGCGGCACCGAGCCGCGTCACCAGATCGAAGGCGGCATCGGGGATCACCGTGCCCGGCGGGAACACGGCCGCCGCACCCGCCTCGTGCAGTGCTTCGACGTCCTGCGGCGGGATCACCCCGCCGACCACGATCATGATGTCGTCGCGGCCCTCGGCGGCCAGCTCCTCACGGAGCGCCGGTACGAGGGTGAGGTGCCCGGCAGCCAGCGAGGAGACGCCCACGATGTGCACATCCGCCTCGACCGCCTGCCGTGCCACCTCGGCCGGCGTCTGGAACAGCGGGCCGACATCGACGTCGAAGCCCAGGTCGGCGAAGGCCGTAGAGATCACCTTCTGGCCGCGGTCGTGGCCGTCCTGGCCCATCTTGGCGACCAGGATGCGCGGACGGCGCCCCTCCGCCTCCTCGAACCGGCCGACCAGCGTCCGGGTGCGGTCCACGGAAGGTGACTCCCCTGCCTCGTTGCGGTACACACCGGAGATCGTACGGATCTGGCCCGCATGCCTCCCGTACACCTTCTCCAGGGCGTCCGAGATCTCGCCGACCGTGGCCATCGCCCGCGCCGCGTCGACCGCCAGCGCCAGCAGATTGCCTTCGAGACCCGGGCCGGGACCACTCTCCGCTGCCGCCGTCAGTGCTCGCAGGGCGGACTGGCAGGCTGCCTCGTCGCGCTCCGCGCGCAGCCGCCGCAGCTTCTCGATCTGCTGGGCGCGCACCGACGAGTTGTCGACCTTGAGCACATCGATCTGCTCGTCCGTCTCCACCCGGTACTTGTTGACTCCGATCACCGGCTGCCGCCCGGAGTCGATCCGCGCCTGGGTGCGGGCCGCGGCCTCCTCCACCCGGAGCTTCGGGATGCCCGCGTCGATGGCCTGCGCCATCCCGCCCGCGGCCTCGACCTCCTCGATGTGCTGCCAGGCCCGCCGCGCGAGGTCGTACGTCAGCTTCTCCACGTACGCGCTGCCGCCCCACGGGTCGATGACCCGGCCGGTACCCGATTCCTGCTGGAGCAGCAGCTGGGTGTTCCGGGCGATCCGCGCCGAGAAGTCCGTCGGCAGTGCGAGGGCCTCGTCGAGCGCATTGGTGTGCAACGACTGGGTGTGTCCCTGGGTGGCGGCCATCGCCTCCACGCAGGTCCGGGTGACGTTGTTGAACACGTCCTGCGCGGTCAGCGACCAGCCCGAGGTCTGTGAATGGGTGCGCAGCGAGAGGGACTTGGCGTTCTTCGGTTCGAACTCCTTGACCAGCTTCGCCCACAGCAGGCGGGCCGCCCGCATTTTCGCGATCTCCATGAAGAAGTTCATGCCGATCGCCCAGAAGAACGACAGCCGCGGTGCGAACGCGTCCACATCGAGACCCGCGTCCCGACCGGCCCGCAGATACTCCACCCCGTCGGCGAGGGTGTACGCCAGCTCCAGATCGGCCGTCGCACCCGCCTCCTGGATGTGATAGCCGGAGATGGAGATCGAGTTGTAGCGCGGCATCTTCTGCGAGGTGTACGCGAAGATGTCGGAGATGATCCGCATCGAGGGCTTCGGCGGATAGATGTAGGTGTTGCGGACCATGAACTCCTTGAGGATGTCGTTCTGGATGGTCCCGGCCAGCTTCTCGGGCGGTACGCCCTGTTCCTCGGCGGCCACGATGTACAGCGCGAGTACGGGAAGCACCGCGCCGTTCATCGTCATCGACACCGTCATTCTGTCCAGCGGGATGCCGTCGAACAGCTGGCGCATGTCGTAGATCGAGTCGATCGCCACACCGGCCATGCCGACGTCGCCGGTCACCCGCGGGTGGTCACTGTCGTAGCCGCGGTGCGTCGGCAGGTCGAAGGCGACGGAGAGTCCCTTCTGCCCGGCCGCGAGGTTGCGGCGGTAGAAGGCGTTGGACTCCTCGGCCGTGGAGAACCCTGCGTACTGCCGGATCGTCCAGGGCTGGTTGACGTACATCGTGGGGTAGGGGCCGCGCAGATACGGGGCCATGCCCGGATACGTACCGAGGAAGTCGAGCCCTTCCAGGTCACGCCCGGTGTACAGCGGCTTGACCGCGATGCCCTCCGGGGTCTCCCACAGAAGATCGCCGTCGGAGCCACCGGTGGACTCCTTCACCGCCGTGTGCCACTGGTCCTCGGACCCCTCGGCGCCGGTGCCCGGCTCGAGTTCGATGTCGGAGAAGTCGGGGATCCGCATTACGCCACACCCATACGGTCGAGAACGGAGGAGAGCACGGCCACCACGTCGCAGCCCGCGAAGACGTACTCGTCGACACCGGGGTACTCGGCGGGCCGGCCCGCGAGAAACACCCGCAGTGCACCGGCCGCGCGCAGCGCCGAGGCCACGGCCTCCGCCTGCTCGGCGTACAGCGCGTCACCGGAACACAGGCACGCCACCGTGGCCTCGCTGGTCGCGAAGGCCTCGGCGGCCGTCGAGGCGTCCACCGACGCCGGGTCGTGCACGGGCTCGATCCCGCCCGCCTGGAACAGGTTCGAGGCGAACGTGGCCCGGGCGGTGTGCGCCGACGCGGGGCCGAGCGCCGCAAGGAACACCCGGGGCCGCCGGCCCGTCGCCGCCAGATGGGCGTCCGACCGAGCACGCAACGCCTCGAACGCCTCGTCACGACGGACCGTGGGCAGCCCGCCCGACGCGCCATCGGCGCCGGGGGCCGCCTCGCGCTCCACCGGGCGCTCCGCAAGGTGCGGGAACTCGCTGACGCCGGTGACCGGCTCCTTGCGCCGTGCCAGATCCTTGCTGCGCGCCGCCCAGGTCGCCGCCAGCCGCTCACCGATCAGGCCGGAGCCGAGCGCCGCGGCCTGACCGCCCGCCCGCTCGATCTCCTGGAAGAAGGCCCAGGCTGCGTCGGCGAGTTCGGTGGTCAGCCGCTCCACGTACCAGGAGCCGCCCGCCGGGTCGATCACCCGGGCCAGATGCGACTCCTCCATGAGAATCGTCGACGTGTTACGGGCGATGCGCCGGGCGAACGCGTCCGGCAGCCCCAGCGCGTGATCGAACGGCAGCACGGTGACGGAGTCGGCCCCGCCGACCCCCGCGCCCAGACATGCCAGCGTCGTCCGCAGCATGTTCACCCACGGATCGCGCCGCGTCATCATCACCGACGACGTCACCGCATGCTGGCGCTGCGCGCCGGCGTCCGCGGCTCCGCACACCTCGGCGACCCGCGCCCACAACCGGCGGGCCGCCCGCAGCTTGGCAATGGTCAGGAACTGGTCGGCGGTGGCCGCGTACCGGAACTCCAGCTGGGCGCAGGCCGCCTCGACGGAGAGCCCCGCCCCGGTCAGCGCCCGCAGATAGGCCACGCCGGTCGCCAGCGAAGTGCCCAGCTCCTGGGCCGCCGAGCCACCGGCCTCGTGGTACGGCAGCGCGTCCACGGTCAACGCCCGCAGCCCGGGATACTCCTTCGCGCACCGCTCGGCCCAGTGCACGGCGGCCGCCGGCTCCGGTGCACCGCCGCTGCGCGCCGCGCGGCCCAGTGGGTCGGCGCCGAGAGTGCCGCGGGCCGACTCCGGGGCCACGCCCCGCTCCTCGTACAGCCGCAGCAACTCCGTCGCGGCGGCGTCGAGTTCACTGCCCGCGTCGAGCACGACCGGAGCCAGATCGAGATAGACACCGTCCAGCGCGCGCGCGAGCCCGGATACCGGTACGCCCGTCGCACCGCCGACGGTCAGCCACAACGAGGTGACACCGTTCTCCAGATCCGCGAGCACTGCTTCGTTGAGCCGGGCCGGATCCGTCAGGCTGTGCCGCTGCCGTACGTCCCAGCCGTTCGCCGCGTTCCCCTCGGCCTTGCTGCCGCGGGTGAAGGGGGCGAAGCCCGGAAAACCGGCATCGGGCGCGTCATCGCGCGAGGTGTACAGAGGGCGGGTGATGAGCCCGTCCTCCACTGTGGTGGACAGCGCTTCCTCGGCTGCCGAACCCGCAACATCCTTGCCCGACTTGCGCAGCACACCTTCGACAAGGCTCTGCCACTGCTCATGGGCTGGGTCAGGGAATTCGGCGGCCAACGAAAGCCCGTCAGCAGGCAGGACCGTCATGCCCAGATGCTAGGCGAAGGCTCAGATGAGCAGCAGGGGAACCGCCTGTGACCTTGCCCTCTCCGCGCGCACTTGATCCTTTACGGACGGTGGCGTAGTCGGGGGCGCCGGCGGGCGGGCCCGCCGTGTCGCGCCGGCCCGGGCACGCGCCGGTCGCCCCCGCCCGCTGCTGCTCGACAACCTTTCGCAGCACCCGATCGGACCACTCGCGTCCATGCACTCCACACTCGGCGCACCCATCCAGTCGGCTTCGGCGGCGTCTGCCTGATCGTCACTCACGACGCCGTCGACGAGGTTTCGCCGGCCGACCGCGTCCGTGTACTCGACCAGGGACCCCACAAGGCGGCGGCCGAGCGGGGGATCACCGAAGGAGCGGTTGGCCGGACCGGCGTCAAGGCAGCTGGGGCCGCCCTCGTCGCCCTGCGAGCGGGGCGGCCGCTCAGCTCTCCGTCCGAGGTGAATTGCCACAGTGCATCACTAAATATCCGAAGTTATGCTGCAGGCAATCCATCCGCGAGGAGAGGACACGCCCGTGACTGTGGGACCTGTGGAGTACCTCGTCGTCGCCTTTCCCGGGAGCCGTTTCACCGGGGCCATTGCGCCGGCGCTGGCCGAAGCGGTCGCCTCGAAAGCGGTGCGGATCCTCGACCTGACGTTTGTGTACCGGGGCGAGGACGGCACGCTCGAATCAGTGGAGCTGGAAGACCTCGACCCCGATGACCTGGTGTCGTTCGAGCCGGTCGAGGGAGTGGTCAGTGGCCTGTTGAACAGCGAGGACATCCGGACTCTCGGGGAGAGCGTGCCACCGGGCAGCTCCGCCGCGCTGATCGTGTGGGAGGACCTGTGGGCTGTGCCGCTCACAGCGGCCGTCCGGGCCTCGGGCGGTCACGTGGTGGCGCATGAGCGGATCCCCGGCGAGATCGCGGAGGCGGCCGTGGCCGCCAGCGGTCCCACCGGCTGACCTTGCCCGGCCCGCAGTACGCCGTCGCACCGCACGCATCGCACCGCACCGCACTGGAAGGGGCGCAGATCATGCCGATTTTCCGAGGACCGGGCATGAACCGCAGAGGACCGGGACTGCTGGGCACCGTGGCGCGCACCGCCGTCGTCGCGGGCACGGCATCGGCGGTCAGCGGACGGGTCCAGCAGCGCCAGCAGCAGAGGTGGGGAGCTCAGGAAGCGGCCGCACAGGAAGAGGCCGCCCCACAGCAGCAGACCGTACGACAGCAGACACCCCTTGCCCAGGCGGCGCCTCCCGCGCCCCCGGCGGACGACATCATCGACCGGCTGGAACGACTGGCCGAGCTGAAGAAGCAAGGAATCCTGACCGACGCCGAGTTCGAGGCGCAGAAGGCGAAGATTCTGGCCGGCTGATCCGGCCGGGGCGAATCCATTCATCAGCCGTGTCCGCAGTATGTCGTGCCCGGGAATGAGTCGCGTCCGGAATAAGGGGAATCCATCGTGCAAACCGCCAGGCCCGTTGCGGCTGCCACCGTTGTCAATCTGCGCGACCTGGGAGGTATTTCGCTGGGCCGCGACCGCTGCTTCCGGTCCGGGGCGGTGCTGCGCTCCGGACAGCTCAGCGGATTCGACGCGGCCCGCGACGTGGCGGTGACCGCCCTCGGCATCCGGACGGTCGTCGACCTGCGCACCGCCGACGAGCGCATGGCGGCCCCCGATCGGCTGCCGCCCGGGGCCCGGCTGTTCGTCGCCGATGTCCTCGGCGACAACCCGGGCGTGGCACCCGCCCGGCTGCGCGCGCTGCTCAGCGATCCGGTGGCTGCGGAGGAGATGCTCGGAGGCGGAAAGGCCGAGGAGCTGTTCGCGCAGACCTACCGGAAGCTGGTGCTGTCGCCGGGCGCCTCGGCCGCGTACCGCGCCTTCGTCGAGACGGCCGCGGACGACCGTGCCCGGCCGGTGCTCTTCCACTGCACGGCGGGCAAGGACCGCACCGGGTGGGCCACCGCGCTGCTCCTGCTCATGGTCGGGGCGTCACGCGATGTCGTACGGGCGGAGTTCCTCGCTGTGAATCGGGTGGTGCGGGCCGCCTTCCAGCCGTATGTGCAGGGCTTCCTCGACGCAGGCGGCGATCCGGAGATCGCGGCCGCGATCATCGAGGTCCGCCCCCGCTATCTCTCGACCGCGCTCGACGCGATGGACGAGCGGTGGGGCGGTCTGGACGGCTACGTGCGTGACGGTCTGCGGATCCCCGAGCCCGTGGTGGAGCGGCTGCGGAGCCGGCTCGTGGTCTCCGTCCGACCGGAACCGGCCATCGCCCCCACCCGATCGGTCAAAGCGGTCATCCGCGGAGGATCCATGGGTTGACTCGGTACCCCTGGCGGGTAGGTTGCCGCCGACTTCACGGTCGAGGTGATGCCGTGGGCCAGGCCGCGGACGGGGACGCTCGGCGGACTCGTGTACCGGCCGGTCCGGGTTCCGGGGGTCCGGCGCCGGGACCGCCCTCGGTATCGTGGGAGTACTGGATCAAGGGTTCTCCGAGAGGGGTGCACGTTGACCGAGCGCAAACCCGCCGGCGTCAGCTTCGAATCGTGGGTCGACAAGCAGATCCGTGAAGCCGAGCAGCGCGGCGACTTCTCCCAGCTCCCGGGTTTCGGCAAGCCGCTGCCCGGTATCGACCGCCCGTACGACGAAACCTGGTGGATCAAGGCGAAGATGCAGCGCGAGGGGGTGTCGATGCTCCCGCCGGCCCTGGCCCTGCGCAAGGAGGCGGAGGACACCCGCACGGCGGTGTCCGAAGCCCGCTCGGAGGCCGAGGTGCGCCGGATGCTCACCGAGGTCAACGAGAAGATCGAGGTGGCGATCCGCCGGCCGCCGCCGGGGCCCCTGCTGAACTTGCGCCCGTTCGACATCGACGCCGTGGTCGAGGAGTGGCGTGCGGAGCGCGGTTCGGCGTAGGTCGCGGCAGCGGGCCGCCGAGGCCGGGCGTGTGCCCGTCCCCCTGATGCGTAATACTCCCTTTATGACACCGAGTGTTACGCGACCGGCAGGCGGGGCAGGTCGCCGGGATGTGCTGATCCGACGGGCGACCGCGCGCGACGCCAAGCGTCTCACCCGGTTGGTCAGGAACTCCCGCGCCTACGAGGGTCCGTACGCGCCCATGGTGGCCGGATACCGGGTGGGGCCCGACTACATCGAGACACATCGGGTCTTCGTCGCCGCCCACAGCGGTACCGACCGGCTGCTCGGGTTCTACTCGCTGGTCCTCGATCCGGCCGAACTGGATCTGATGTTCGTCGCCGACGATGCGCAGGGTCTCGGTATCGGACGGCTGCTGATCGCGCATCTGCGCGGCGAGGCGCAGCTTGCCGGGCTCACTGACGTTCGCATCGTCTCGCATCCGCCCGCCGAGGGCTTCTACCGCAGTGTGGGCGCCCTGCGGACCGGCACTGCCGCGGCCAACCCGCCCGCGGTGATGTGGGACCGTCCCGAACTGACGCTTCCGGTCGACTGACGGACCGCGAAAGAGCCCGGCCGGGACCCGGTGACCCGGATCCCGGCCGAACGTCCGGTGCACCGGGAACCGTTACGAGGCGAAGCCACCGTACGGGCGCGTGATGATCTCCATGGCATGTCCGGCGGGATCGAGGAAGTAGATGCCCCGGCCGCCGTCATTGTGGTTGATCTCGCCCGGATGCTTCCGGTGCGGATCGGCCCAGTAGGTGATCCCGAGCTCCTTGATGCGGGCGTACGACGTATCGAACTCCGCCTCCGAGACCAGGAAGGCGTAATGCTGCCCGACGATCGATTCGGCGGGAATGGTCGCGAAATCCAGCGTGACCCCATTTGCCGTGGCGACCGCTACGAACGGGCCCCATTCCGCACCGATTTCCAGACCCAGGATGTGCGCAAGGAATTCGGCGGATTCCCGGTTGTTCCGGGCGTGAATGATGGTGTGATTCAAGTCGACTGACACTGTGGAATGCCTCCATCGGGCATCTCACGGGCACCTCCACGCCTCACCCGGCCGGTGACCGGCGCGCGATGCCGTATTCAAGATCGTAGGCGCGACCGGCACCGTTCGTCGAGGGCATCGCCGACGGCGCATTCGGGCTGCCGCCCCGACGTGAGATCCCTACGGTGGGGGTAGGAGGCGAGGCAACGGGCTCGACACCTACCGCGGACGGAGGCTCACGGTGACCCCGACACCCGGAGAGGACCGCGACGCGGAAAGCGGCCGGGAGCCCGACATCGGCCGCCACGAGACGGCCGAGGAACGGGCGGACCGGCTGTGGACGGATCTGCTCCAGGAGCTGCGCGTCGCCCAGACCGGCGTCCAGATCCTGTTCGGCTTTCTGCTGGCCGTCGTCTTCCAGCCGCGGTTCGCCGCGCTGTCGGACACGGACCGCACCATTTATGTGGTCACCGTGATGCTGGGGTCGGCCACGGCTGCCGCGCTGATCGGGCCCGTCTCCCTCCACCGGCTGCTCACCGGGCACCGGCTCAAGCCGCAGACCGTTGTGTGGGCGTCGCGACTGACCGTGCTCGGTCTCGTCCTGCTGTTCTGCACGATGTGCTCCGCGCTGCTGCTCATCCTGCGGGTGGCCCTGCACAACGCGCTCGCACTGTGGCTGGTAGGCGCCATGGCGCTGTGGTTCCTCATCTGCTGGTTCGTGTTTCCGGCCTGGGTGCTGGCACGCTCGACATCGGAAGGCGAGAAGTGACCTCGGATACGCACTCGGCGCGCGGCGGGCGGCCGAACAGCTGACTGCGGCCATTCGGCTCAGATGCCCTCGGCGGCCGGGCTTCGGATGTCCGTGACGGTGAACAGCCCGCCGTCCGGGTCCAACAGGGTTGCCTCCGAGCCGTGCCCCTGTGTCCGCTGCTCGACCACCGAGCCCCCGTGCTGCCGCGCCGCCGAGACAGCTGCCGCCACATCGGCCACCGGGAAGTGGACCTGCCAGTGCGGGCGGACCAGCGGATCCGGTGCGGCCTCGACCGCACCGGAGCTGATCCGGGCCAGCCGCTTGCCGCCGGAGTTCACCACGACCTCGTCCTTCTCGTACGACACCTCGCAGCCGCCGGGGCATCCGGTCGCCCAGTCGAGGACCTGACCGTAGAAGATCGCGGCGTCGAAAGCGTCCCTGGTGCGCAGTTCGAGCCACGCGTTCGAGTGGTCGTCCGGCGCCGGCGGTGATGTCGCCGCCTCGGTGCGCTCCCAGATGCCGAACACCGCGCCGTCGCGGTCCGCCGCCAGGGCGCCGCGCCCCTTGCCGAGCGCCAGTGGCCCCACCGCCACCGTGCCGCTGCGCTCACGGATGCGCGACGCAGCCGCATCGGCGTTCTGCACGGCGAAGTACGGAGTCCATGCCACGGCGACCCGGAAGGCCGTCGCTATCGCCGCGATACCGGCCACCGGCACGTCGTCGCGGCGTGCGACGGAGAATTCCTGCCCCAGCTTTCCCGGTCGGAACGTCCACCCCAGGGTGGCGGTGTAGAACCCCTGCGCCGACTTCAGGTCCCGGGTCATGAGGTTGACCCAGCAGGGCGCCGACGGTCCGGTCAGCGGCGCCGAGGGGGGCGCTGTCCTGGGTTTGCTTCCCGTCATGGTGCTGCTGCCTTCATCGGTTCTGCGGCAAACGCATGCCGTGGCGGTCGGGCCTCTACCAGCCTCACTTCGGTCGGTCGGTCGCGCAACACGCGCCGATGCGGACAAGCAGCTGCTCAGTCGCGCGTCTCGTCCTTGTCGTGCCGGATGGGCTCGTTCCCGTGGTCACCGAGTTCGTAGGGGGAGAGCCCGCGCCCGTCGGCCGGGAAGCTGTCGTCACCGTGGACGTCGCGCTCCTCGACGTGTGTGCGGTGGTCCGGCCGCAGCGGCTGCTCCTCAGGCCGGGGCGGTGGCAGTTCCTGGGCCCGGCGCCGCCGTCCCAGCCAGACGGCGCCGATCAGCATGCCCACGAGGGCCACACCGACGATCGCCATCACCACGCCGAGCGCACCCCGCCCGTCCGCGAGCGTGACGGCCAGGGAATCGAGGGCTCCATTCGATACGTCCATGCATGCCGGATACCCCGAGGCGGGGCCGTCACTCGGCTATGACCGCGAATTCATGTTTTAAGTGGATATAGAGAGAAAAGAGTTTCACTGTTCGCCGGCCGCTTCGTGTCGCCGACACCCAGCCGTGGGGTGAGCCTGGAGAAGGGTCAGCACTGCGAGCGGAAGGAACCCCCGTGAACAGCACACAGGCGCAGCCGGAGGAGAACCGGTACGGCAAGGAGGTGGCGGTCGCCATCAGCGGATGCTCGAAGGACGACGCACGGATGGTCTTCGACGTGCTGCGGGCCGCCTTCACCACCGACCGGGCCTCGGCGGACGTGCCGCAGGACCTGGGAGGGAAACGACCCACCGTGTGGAACGTGACCGTCGATGTGTCCGAGGCGAGGGTGGTTTCGGGCCCCATCACGATCGGCCGGCCCGTGACGCTCGATGTGCAGGGCGGCTACTGGGCGGTCGATGAGCTCAGGAGGCACCTGGCGGACGCCTTCACGGTGCGGGTCGTCGGAACGGTCTCCGGCGACCAGGAGGAGGAGGTGCGTCTGCGGGTGGAGAGCCGGTGAGGCGCGTACCTGCGCCTGGAGTCGGCGCAATGCACAGGGAGGCTTGCGCGCGTCTGGTACACAGCAGCTGAAGGCCGCAGCTTCGAGAGGTGCGAACGGGTGGAACACGCGAGCCGGCGGTAGGACGTGCCGGAAATCCGGAGGCGGCCCTTCACTGTTCCACGCTGACGCTGCACATCAACGGAACCGAACGGACCCTGTCGCTCGACCACCGCACCACCGACCGTCCTGGACGCGCTGCGTGAGCACCTCGGCCTCACCGGAGCGAAGAAAGGCTGCGACCACGGCCGGTGCGGGGCGTGCACCGTCATCGTCGACGGCCGGCGCGCCAGCAGCTGTCTGCTGCTCGCCGTCGCACACGACGGGGCCGCGATCACCACCGTCGAGGGGCTCGCCGACGGGGACGAGCTGCATCCCGTGCAGGAAGCCTTCCTCGCCCGGGACGCCCTGCAGTGCGGACACTGCACCCCCGGCCAGATCTGCACGGCGGTGGGCATGCTCGACGAAGCGGCCGACGGTTTTCCGTCCCACGCCACCGGTACGGGTCGGCCCGGCGCCTCGGCCCGGCTCACTGCACCCGAGACCCGCGAGCGGATGAGCGGTAACCTGTGCCGCTGCGGGGCGTATCCCCGTATCGTCCAACCGATCCTGGACGTGGCGCCGTGAAGCCGGTCGAATATCTGCGCGCCCGCACCACCGCCGAGGCGGTCCGCGCGAGCACCGCCCGCCCCAGGGCCGCGTTTCGGCGGTGGAATCCCCGTACGTACGGCATGCGTTCGGCGCGCACTTCGCCGAAGTCGCCGTCGACACCCGCACCGGTGAGGTCCGGATGCGCCGCATGCTCGGCGTCTTCGCCGCCGGACGCATCCAACTCCCGTACCGTGCACTCCCAGTTCATCGGCAGCGTGATCATGGGGCTCGGCATGGAACCGACCGAGGGCAGCACGATCGACCACGTCTTCGGTGACTTCATACAGAACGATCTCGCCTCCTGTCGTGTGCCTGTCTGTGCCGACGTCCCGCAGATCGAGGCGCACTGGATCGACGAGGACGACCCGCATCTCAACCCGATGGGCAGCAAGGGCATCGGTGAGATCGGCATCGTGGGCGCCGCGGCGGCTCTAGGCAACGCCATGCGGCACGCGACCGGCGCCCGGTTGCGCAGCCTTCCGCCGGACAAGCTGCTGCCGTATTTGTCGCGAGGGTGAATGCGGCGCGATCACACTCCGTGGCGATATCACGGGCCCTCACCTTCGTGTTGCGCAACCGGTCCCACCGAGTCACCCTAAGGAGTGACCTAATAGTGACATCTGCTCACTCTTCGTATTCGGGGGTCGTTGGTTCAACGGGGCGAAGCGGATGGGCCTGGACGTGAGGAGCCTCGACGATGACCGTTCCACTCGACCGGCATTATCTGGTCGAACTCCAGGTATCGGAAGAGCGTGTTTCGCAGTTGCGACGAATAGTCGCCGCTCATCTGCGCCACTGGAGTCTCGAACTTCACATCCGGCCGGTGTGCCGGGGTGTGGAGGAGCTGCTGACCAATGTCCACCGGCACGTCGGTGGCGACAACAAGTGCGTCGTCGAACTCCGCTGGTCCGGACGGCACCTCACGGTCTCCGTCGCCGACAACAGCTCCGAGATGCCGCGACTGCTCAGCAGCGGCGGCGGTGGTCTCAGCCGTGTCATGGCCCTCAGCCACAGTTGGGGCACCTGCAGGACGCTTGACGGCAAAGTCGTCTGGTTCACCCGCTACGCCGAGGCGCCGCGGAACACCGATCTGCTGCCGCGCGCACCCCTGCCCGGCGTACGCGAGTTCCTGCTGCCGCCGGCCTCCGAGCCCGCCCTCGTCTGAGGCGGGCCCCGACGACAGGGGCGGCGGGGATCCCTGCCCGGACCGGTACCCGAGGCCCTACGTGAAGAAGTCTGCTCTGCCCACCGGCGCGGATGACGTGCACAGCGCACGCATGGTCCGCGCCGGTCGGGTACCCGCACCGGAACCCGCGTTGCGCGAGGGGGCGTCGCGCGGCACGGTCGAAGAATCCGAGGCAAGGAGACCACAGTCATGCCCATCGCGACGGTCAACCCGGCGAACGGCGAGACCCTCAAGACGTTCGAGGCACTGGGGGCGGCGGAGATCGAGCATCGGCTCGCGACCGCGGACACCACCTTCCGCGAGTACCGCACCACCGCTTTCGGTGAACGGGCCCGGCTGCTCAACCGGGCCGCCGACCTCCTCGACGAGGACCAGCAGGACATCGCCCGCACCATGACCACCGAAATGGGCAAGCCCATCAAAGCGGCCCGCGCGGAGGCCGCGAAGTGCGCCAAGGCCATGCGCTGGTACGCGGCCAACGCCGAGGGGCTTCTCGCGGACGAGCACCCGCCGGCCGACGACGTACGCGACGCCGGAGCCTCCCGGGCCTATGTCCACTACCGACCGCTGGGCCCGGTCCTCGCCGTGATGCCGTGGAACTTCCCGCTGTGGCAGGTCGTACGGTTCGCCGCTCCCGCACTCATGGCGGGCAACGTCGGCCTGCTCAAGCACGCGTCGAACGTCCCCCAGACCGCGATGTACCTGGAGGGCCTGTTCAGCCGGGCAGGCTTCCCGCCCGGCTGCTTCCAGACGCTGCTGGTGGGATCGGGAGCGGTCGAGTCGATCCTGCGTGACCACCGCGTCGTCGCCGCCACCCTCACCGGCAGTGAGCCGGCCGGCCGCTCCGTCGCGGCGATCGCGGGCGACGAGGTCAAGCACACCGTGCTGGAACTGGGCGGCAGCGACCCGTTTCTCGTCCTGCCGTCGGCCGACATCCCGCAGGCCGCCCGCACGGCGGTGACCGCCCGGGTCCAGAACAACGGGCAGTCCTGCATCGCCGCCAAGCGATTCATCGTGCACACCGATGTGTACGACGAGTTCGCCGAGCGGTTCACCGCGGGCATGAACGATCTGACGGTCGGTGACCCGCAGCAGGAGACCACCGACATCGGCCCGCTCTCCAGCGAACAGGGCCGCGCCGACCTGGAGGAGCTGGTGGACGACGCCGTACACCAGGGCGCGACCGCACTGTGCGGTGGCAGCCGGCCCACCGGCCTGGGTGCGGAGCTGGAGCGCGGCTGGTTCTACAGCCCCACCGTCCTCAGCGGGATCACCCCCGCCATGCGGATCCACCGCGAGGAGACGTTCGGCCCGGTCGCCACGCTGTACCGCGTCGAGGACCTGGACGAAGCCGTTACCCTCGCGAACGACAGCCCGTTCGGCCTCAGCTCGAACGTGTGGACGCGCGATGCCGACGAGAGCCGTCAGTGCGTGCGTGACCTGCAGGCCGGCGGTGTCTTCTTCAACGGCATGACCGCCTCCCACCCTGCGCTGCCGTTCGGCGGGGTGAAGCGCTCCGGTTACGGACGGGAACTGGCCGGTCACGGCATCCGTGAATTCTGTAATGCCACGACGGTCTGGTACGGCCCCGAGCCGGACGGAAGCGGCTCCGCGTAGCCGCATCGCACAGCGGGTTCCGCCCGGCGGTGGCGAGGGCTCAGCGGCCGACTGCCTCGGCCAGCTGAGCCTTTGTCATGGTCGAGCGTCCCTTGACGTTCTTCCTTCTGGCCTCTTCGTAGAGCTGGTCGCGGGTGGGGTCCTCGGCTCCGTCGTGGGAGCGCAGCTCGGCGCGCCGCAGGGACGAGAGGTCGTGGACCAACGTACGGCTCGCGGTCGTCGGCTCACCGGAGCGGGCGCGCTCCTTGTTCGCCGTGCGCGCGGCGATCTCCTCCGCCCGCTCCTCGCTCACTCCGAGCTCCTGTGCGCTCTCCTTGATGTGCTCGTACTGCCGCTCGCGCCTGGGACTGGATCCGCGTGGCATGGTGCGGTCACTTCCTTTCCGTGGCCTCCGTGCCCGAGAGGGACGGTCCGGGGTGCACCACCCAGTGTCCCAGCGGCTCCCGGGGACCGCATCGGGCGGCGGTGCCGTGCGGCCGCTCATGTGCTCGCGCAGCCGCGGGCTGTACGTGTCCGTCGACGGCGGTTCGGCCGCGCCGACCGGCCCGGTCGACAGCCTTCCGTACGGCCGCGTCCGTATCTGCGCCGTTCAACTGCGTGGCTCTCTCCCCCTTGCTCGGCGAGGTGTTGCCGAGGGTCACCCGTTCGGGTGCGCGACGGGACGCTGTTCACGAGATTCGGTGAGTCATTTCATACGGTTTGATCCTAATATGGGCGAGTTGATCGGTTCCGGAATGTGGAGGTATGCGCGATGTCCACCCTCACCGTGTGGAAGTTCCAGTCCGCCGAGGGTGCGGAGGACGTGGAGAGCACACTGAAGGCCCTCCAGAAGGAGGGGCTGATCAAGATCCTCGACGCCGCGGTGGTCAGCTGGCCGACCGACAAGGCGAAGCCGAGAACGAAGCAGTTGCTCAACCTGGTCGGCGCCGGCGCCCTGAGCGGCACGTTCTGGGGGATGCTCTTCGGGCTGATCTTCCTCATGCCGTTGCTGGGCGCGGCCATCGGCGCAGCAGCCGGGGCGCTGGGCGGCAAGCTGGCCGACGTCGGCATCGACGACGACTTCATCGCGGAGGTCAAGAAGCAGGTGACGCCCGGAACTTCGGCCCTGTTCCTGCTCACCACGAACGAGGTGCCCGACCGGATCAGCGACGCGCTCCCCGGCGGCGGCGCCGAGCTTCTCCACAGCAACCTGGACACCCTCAGCGAGGCCCGGCTCCGCGAGATCTTCGGCGAGGACGCCGAGTGATCCGGTGCCTTCCGCCCGTCCAGCCGTATCCCCCTGACTCCTTTTTCCGAGCAGACCCGGAGTGTCCGTGAACCAGCCCAGCCCTCTGCGACGCGCCCTCGGCGGCCGCACAGCCCGCAGTCTGACCCCCGCCGTGCTGGCCGCGGTGCTCATGGCGGGCGCCGCCGCCTGCAACTCCGGTGGAACGTCGCCGGGAACGGCCAGGAGTACCCGTACGGTGTCCCCGGAGCCGCACGAGTCGCCCTCCGCGAGCGCCTCGCCGCGCACCCAGACCGACTTCGAGGCCTCGGTCTCCGCCGAGCTCGAGCGCAGCCGGCAGAAAGCCACCCAGCAGCTCGCAGGAGTCAAGGGTCAGGGCAACGCGATCAAGGACGTCTCGGTGACCGGGCTGCCGATCGCGACGGGCGAGCAGTTCCGCAGCGCACTGGTCCGCGTCACCAACCCCACCCGCAAGGCCGCTTTCTACGCCGTCAAGGTGGAGTTCGTCGACGCATCGGGGAAGGTGCTCGACTCGGTGGTGCTCGGCTTCCCCGACGCCCCGCCCGGCCGGACGGTCAGCGAACACGCGAACAGCCGTAAGGCGGCCGGAGTCAAGACGATCCCCCGGATCACCCAGGCCGAGCGCAGCTGACGGCCGGGAGCGAGGTGAGCTCCGCGGCCGGTGCGGTGACGGATGCGCTCCGTGAACTGCGCACCCGGTTCGCCGGTGTGCGCGACGGCGAACCGGCCTCCTACATCCCGCAGTTGGCCATGGCCGACCCGGAGGCTTTCGGGCTGGCCCTGATCAGCATGGACGGCCATCGCTACAGCACGGGCGAGGCCGACGTCCCGTTCACCATGCAGTCCGTCTCGAAACCCTTCGTCTATGCCCTCGCGCTGTGCGAGCTCGGACTCGACGGCGTGTCCCGGTGGGTGAACGCCGAGCCCAGCGGCGAGGCCTACAACGCCATCAGCCTGGAACCGGGCACCGGCCGGCCGGACAACGCCATGGTCAACGCCGGTGCGATCGTCACCACCGCGCTGATCCCCGACACCGCCGACGCCCCGAGGTTCGACCGCATCCTCGACTGTCTGAGCCGGTTCGCCGGCCGGCAGCTGGACGTCGACGAGGCGGTGTACGCCTCCGAGGTCGCCACCGGCGATCGCAACCGCGCCCTCGCCTATCTCATCCGCAGTGCGGGACCGCTGCCGGTCGACCCGGTGGGAGCCGTGGAGACGTACTTCCGGCAGTGTGCGGTACGCGTCACCACGCTGGATCTCGCCGCCATGGCCGCGACCCTTGCCAACGGCGGTGTGAACCCGCTCAACGGTGACGTGGTCGTCGAGGAACCGGTCGCCGCGCAGGTGCTAGCCGTGATGGCGACCTGCGGCATGTATGACACGTCGGGCGACTGGCTGCTACGGGTGGGGCTGCCCGCCAAGAGCGGGGTGTCCGGCGGCCTGATCGCCGCGGGACCGGCCCGGTTCGGCCTGGCGGCCTACAGCCCGCGGCTGGATCCGACCGGCACATCGGTCCGCGGGCGCATCGCGCTGGGGGCGCTGTCGGAACGGCTCGGCCTGCATCTGATGCACAACCCGGCGCTCGCCGCCTCGACCGTCACCCTGGTCACCACCGCCGACGACCTGCCGTCGGCCCCGACGGAGGAGCAGGAACGCGCCCTGCGGGAAAAGGTGGCGGTCGTCGCCGCGCAGGGCGCCCTCGACTTCACTGCGGCGGAACGCGTGCTGTACGCGCTCGACGAGTCCGGGCCGGAGGAGACCGCGTCCGTGGTGCTGGATCTGCGGCAGGTGACCGGTATCGACACGGTGGCGAGGTCGATGCTGCGCTCCGGACTGTCCCGGCTCACGGAGGGCGGCCGGCGCACGGCCGTGGTCGACCCGGTCGGCCACCTCGGAGTGACGGGCGGCGACCCGACGGCCCCCCGGCGCTTCACCTCCCGCGAGGAGGCCGTCGAGCGCGCCGCGCGAGAGGCGGGCCGCCCGACGGCCTGACGGCACGGGACGGCGCTGCTACCAGATGGCCTCGACCCACTCGGGGTGGTCGATGAACGGGTTCCTGTTGTGCTGGTACTGGTCGAATATCACGTCGTTGCGCCGCTCCTCGAAGGAGTCCGGCGGGTCCTCCTGGCTCCACTGCTTCAGCACGGAGAGCCTGCCGATGTTCGGCGCGGAGCCGTTGTCCACCTGGTCGTTCGGTTCGAGGTCCGCGAAGGCGTCGTCGCCCTCGTACCGCACCGCCATGTAGAGGATCATGCGGGCGACGTCGCCCTTGACCGCGTCGCGCGGCTCGAAGGAGTCGCTGTCGGTGAAGTTGCCCGCCGCCCCGCTCACCGCGGTGCCGCCGTTGTCGAAGTCCTTGTTGCCCCGGATGGAGTTGACCGTGACGTCCTCCGGGCGCAGGTGGTGGATGTCCGTGCCGGGCCCGGTGCTGGTGCCGAAGTCGCCGTGGGACTTGGCCCAGACGTGCTCGCGGTTCCACTGGCCGACGGCGCCGCCGTTGTCGCTCTTGGGCTCGGAGCGCCCGGTGTAGAGGAGGATCACGTTCGAGGAGTTGGCGGGGTCCTGGTCGGTGTTCTTGAGCGCGTCCCAGACCTGGCTGTACGAGATCTTCGTCTGCACGCTGATGATCGAGTGGAGGGCGCTCTTGAGCTGAGTTCCGGTCTTTCCGAGCGCGTCCTGGTAGTACGTGTCGTCGAGCGTGGCGAGCGGCGTCGCGGCCACCGGCGTGGTCCGGGGTGCGGTCGGCGCGGCGGGTCCGGCGGCCGCGGTGCCGGCGAGTACTGCGAAGGCGGCGAAGGTGGCCAGCAGTGGGCGCCGGTAGGGAAGGTGACGACGGGACATGTGGGGTGTCCTCTCCGGAAAAACAGGCACCGCGGCGCCGTCATGGGGTGGGGGCGGTGCCGCGGTGTTCGTGTGTGGTGCGTGGTCAGCGGGAGCCTTCCACACGCACGGTGACCGAGGTGTGAACGCTGTGTACCTATCATGTGCAGGTCAAGTGGGCTCTCGGATGCGGTCCTGGAGCCGCAGGGCGAGAATTGCCGCAAGGACGAGGAGGCGGCATGAGCGAAGAGTCCGAATCCGTACCCGTATCCATGGCTCGGGGCATTACCCCGGACAGCCTCTTGCACACCGGCGGGAGCGACCATCCGTCGGCCGAGGATCTGGTGCTCGCCTCCGGGCGGGACCTGACTCCGCAGAATCTTGAGTGGGCGCAGCGCCGACTGGCACGAGAGGGCCGGGCGGCAATGGAGAAGACGCTGCCGTAGGCGGCCGGTGCGGCGGGGAGTGTGTGGGCGCTCCCCGCCACTCGGCTAGCCTGAATGCACAATGAACCGTTTGACGACGTCACAGGGCGGATTCGACCTCGCCCGCTTCCCCGAGCACCCGCGCGACCCGTTCCGCGCCTGGGACGCTGCCGACGAATATCTGCTGCGGCAGCTGGAGGGGATCGACGGAGCAGAGCCGGTCGACCTGTCAGGCGCCGTGGTCGTGGTGGGCGACCGCTGGGGTGCGCTGACCACCGTGCTGGCCGGGCACCGCCCCGTACAGATCACCGACTCGTACCTCGCGCAGCGTGCCACCCTGGCGAACCTCGCCCGCAACGGTGACGACCCGGACACCGTGCGTCTGCTGTCGGCCAGAGACACGCCGCCGGAGCGGATCGACGTCCTCCTCGTACGCGTCCCGAAGAGTCTGGCGCTCCTGGAGGACCAGCTGCACCGGCTCGCCCCCGCCGTGCATGCCGGTACCGTCGTCATCGGAACCGGCATGGTGAAGGAGATCCACACCTCCACCCTCAAGCTGTTCGAGCGGATCATCGGCCCCACCCGCACCTCCCTCGCGGTCAAGAAGGCCCGACTGATCTTCTGCACCCCCGACCCGGCTCTGGCCCGCACCCCCAGCCCGTGGCCGCACCGCTACGACCTGCCCGACGGCATCGGCGCCGTCTCCGGCCGGACCGTCGTCAACCACGCCGGGATCTTCTGCGCCGAGCGCCTCGACATCGGCACCCGGTTCTTCCTGAACCATCTGCCCGAGCGCAGCGGCCGGGACCGCATCGTCGACCTGGGCTGCGGAAACGGGGTCGTCGGCACCTCCGCCGCGCTCGCCAACCCCGAGGCGACGGTGACCTTCATCGACGAGTCGTACCAGGCGGTCGCCTCGGCCGAGGCCACGTTCCGGGCCAACCTCGGGACGGACGCCGAGGCCGACTTCCTGGTCGGCGACGGGACGGAGGACGTACTGCCGGGCAGCGTCGACCTGGTGCTCAACAACCCGCCGTTCCACTCGCACCTGGCGACCACCGACGCCACGGCCCGGACCATGTTCCACGGGGCGCGCACCGCGCTGCGGCAGGGCGGCGAGCTGTGGGTCGTCGGCAACCGGCATCTCGGGTACCACACCCAGTTGCGCCGCACCTTCGGCAACTGCACCACCGTCGCCGGAGACCCCAAGTTCGTCGTGCTGCGCGCCGTGAAGCGCTGACCGGCGGACGGGGCTCCCATGGCCCTTCCAGATTCTTGCAACACGTTCTACTGTGTGCGCCGCCGCACACGGGCGACGCGACGCGAGACTCCTGGAGGGGCCGTGCACCTCGAATACACGCCTGAGCAACAGCAGTTGCGCGCCGAGCTGCGCACGTACTTCGCCGGACTCGTTCCCGACAACGCGTACAGCAGGTACGACGACCCCGCCGCCCAGAAACGCTTCTACCGCGAGACGATCCGCCGCCTCGGCGCCGACGGCTGGCTCGGCGTCGGCTGGCCGACGGAGTACGGCGGACGCGGCCTGTCCCCGATGGAACAGTTCATCTTCTTCGACGAGGCCGCCCAGGCAGGCGTACCGCTGCCACTGATGGCCCTCAACACCGTCGGCCCGACGATCATGCAGTTCGGCACGGACGAACAGAAGGCGTACTTCCTGCCGAAGATCCTGGCCGGCGAGATCGACTTCGCGATCGGCTACAGCGAACCCGACGCCGGCACCGACCTGGCCGCCCTCAAGACCCGGGCCGTACGCGACGGCGACGAAGCCACCGGCCATTACACGGTCAACGGTCAGAAGATCTGGACGACCAACGGCGACACCGCCGACTGGGTCTGGCTCGCCGTCCGCACCGACCCCGACGCCCCGCCCCACAAGGGCATCACGATGCTGCTCGTCCCGACCGGCGACCCCGGCTACTCGTGCACGCTGATCAACACCCTGGCCTCGCACGACACCACCGCCAGCTACTACGAGAACATCCGTGTCCCCGTCTCCCGCCGCGTCGGCGACGAGAACAAAGGGTGGCGGCTCATCACCAACCAGCTCAACCACGAACGCGTCACCCTCGCCGCCCACGGCACCATGGCCATCCGCGCCCTCCACAACGTGCAGCGCTGGGCCACCGAGACCAAGCTGGCCGACGGGCGCCGGGTCATCGACCTCGGATGGGTCCGCACCCGACTCGCCCGAACCCACATCCGGCTCGACGCCATGAAACTTCTCAACTGGCAGATGGTCTCCGCCGTCCAGGAAGGCACCCTCACCCCGCAGGACGCCTCCGCCGTCAAGGTCTACGGCTCCGAGGCGCGCCGTGACGCCTACGCCTGGCTGATGGAGGTCGTCGGCTCGGCCGGACCGCTCAAGGAGGGCTCGGCGGGCGCCGTCCTGCACGGCGAACTCGAACGCGGCTACCGGTCCGCCGTCATCTTCACGTTCGGTGGCGGCAACAACGAGATCCAGCGCGAAATCATCTCGTGGATCGGCCTGGGGATGCCGCGCGTGCGCCGCTGACCGGTTGTGACCAGGCATTTCAGTGGCACAAAAAGCAGGCTAAGGGCTGTCCCGTAATCCCTGGCGGGCGCACGACGACAGCTACGGCACCTCGCTGCGTTGTCGGAACGCCCGAATACGCCCAGTATGAGGACGCTCCTCCGCCTTGCGATGCACCGCATCTGACGCCGCGCGCTGATCCACCAGGGATTACGGGACAGCCCTTAGTCGGCACCGGCCATTGCGCTCGTTCCGGTCTGCGCCGAGCTTGCCCCTGCGTGCGGTCGAGGGCGCTGAATTGCCCCTTTCATCTTCTTCGTGGGCGTGCGGCTTCGCCGACCGTCGATGGTACGTGGCCACTTGTTGTAATTCTGCCCTCTGATGTAGTACTTCTTATATATGAGCGAGCAGGTGCACAACAGATTGGCGATGGTACGCGCGGAACGCAAAGTGTCGCGGCAGGCGCTGGCCGAAGCGGTCGGCGCCCACTACCAGACCATCGGCTACATCGAGCGCGGGCAGTACAACCCGAGCCTCGATCTCGCCCTGCGCATCGCCGAGTTCTTCGACCTGCCGGTGGAGGCACTCTTCTCCCTCCGGCCGTTCCGCCCGCTCACGGACGAGGTTTACGGGAGGAAGCAGTGACCACCCCAGGCACGCCCCAGCGAGACCGGCGCACGCGCTACGACGAGCGCATGTTCGCCCTCATGAACAACCGCCAGGGGGCTGCGCTGTACGCGACGGCGGCCCGCCGCCGCGCGGCCGTCGCGGTCCACGTGGTACTTACGGCGGCAGCCGTGGCGACGGGCATCGGCATGTCCGTGACCGATCTGCGCTGGCTCGCCTTCGCCCTTCTTGCCCTGATCCTGCCCTGGTGTGTGGCCACCGGCGTGATCAATGGCGCCACCCGCGGCCTCCTCGAACTGCGGAAGCACGTTCTGGACGAACGCCAACTGGCGGAGCGGGACCGGGTACATGCACGGGCGCACCGCTTGACCACGTACCTGCTGGCGGGCGCCGTCGTCGGCGTCGCCGCGTACGACCTGACCGGTCAGGGACCGGCCAGCACTCTGCTCATCCCGGTCCTCGTCGCGGTGTTCGTCACGCACTGGCTGATGCCGATGTGGGTGGCCGGCCTGACGGCCCGGGACGAACCGGCGGAGGGAACGGAGCCGGGGCCGGAGATGCTCTAGCTGGTACCGCGTCAGGCAACGTTCGCCCTGTTCTGATGGCCGAGTTGTCGCCTGGTGGCGTCGAGCAGGTGTCGCAGGCCCGGGCGGCGGGGGGTGCCGGTGCGGTTGGCGGTGCAGACCGTCCGGGTGACGGGCTGCATCACTCCTGCGAAGCTTTCCGCGTGGTCGAAAAGAATGATATCGCGCATGGGGACTGCGTCCGCGAGGGGAAGTACGCACGCATTGAACGGGAGAGGCGGTTCCTGCTCGCAGGGCCGCCGAGTGCGTCGTCCGTCATCGCCGTCCGCGTGCTCACCGATCGCTATCTGGAGGGCACGCGTCTGCGGCTGAGGCGTTCCGAGCGCCCGGACATCGGTACGTGTGAATTCAAGCTCACCCAGAAGGTGCCTGCCGACAGGCGGGGACCCGTTCAGGGTCTGATCACGAACACGTATCTGTCTTCGGACGAATATCGACTGCTCGCTTCGCTGCCGGCCGCGGTGCTGGTCAAGAAGCGCTTGAGTGTGCCTCCCTTCGGCGTCGACGTGTTCGAGCCTCCGCTGCACGGCTTGGTCCTGGCGGAGGCCGAGTTCACCAGCGATGAGGAGGCGACGGCCTTCGCGCCTTCTCCTGAATGCCTCGCCGAGGTCACGGACGACGCCCGCTTCACCGGCGGCAAGCTCGTGCGGGCGTCCCGGAGCGAGGTTCTGGCCTGGCTTGCCGAGTACGGCATCCGTCCGGGTTCCTCTTGATGATCAGCTACGCACTCGCGCCACAGTTGTCTCGTCCCGGCGCAGGGCGTTGAGCGCCTGGTCGAGGGAGGTCTCGAGGTAGGTCAGGGAGTCGGTGGCCTGGAGCAGGGTGGCGCCGCCGGTGACTGCGGTCAGAACCGCCGTTGCTGCCGCGTCGGCATCCAGGTCTGCGTCGGCCTCGCCCGAGTCCTTCAAGGCCTGTACACCTTCGGAGAGATGGGCGTGCCAGCGGTCGTACAGCCGCGTGATGATGCCCTGCGTGGCCGGCCGGGCGACGTCGAGTTGGGCGGTGAGTGCGGACAGCGGGCAGCCGGCACGCTGGGCGTCGTACTTCTCGATCACGCGCTCGCGCCAGTCCTGCCACTTCTGCCAGCTGGTGAGGTCGCCGAGCATGGGCTGCTGGTCGGCGAGGACCTGTTCGGCCTCGTACTCGGCCACCGCGAGGAGCAGGTCGGACTTGCCCTGCGGGAAGTAGTGGAACAGCTGGCTCTTGCTGGTGGAGGTGGCGGCGCGGATGTCGTCGAGGCTGACTCCGGCGACGCCGTGGTCGCGGATCAGGGCTGCCGCGCCGGTGATGATGCGCTGGCGGGTGGCGGCTCCACGGGTGGTGAGCACGATGTCGGTGACCTCCTTGCCGACCCGCCTTCCGGGAGGCGTCGAGGGTGACCAGGCTAACTCCATTGGACTTGACAGTCCAGTTCCACGGGTTCACATTGGACCTCACGGTCCACACTGGACCTCGTGGTCCACTTTGCCGCCCTGCGGCCCTGCGGCCCGGACCAACTAAATCCACAGAGTTCATTCCGTGCGCCGCCACGACGCCGCGCCGACGAGAAGAGACACCGCATCATGGGCACTCGCCTGCATCACAAGACCGCTCTGGTCACCGGAGCCACCAGCAACATCGGACGCGCGATAGCCGAGGCATTCGCCGCCGAGGGGGCACACGTCGCCGTCTCCGGCCGGAACCACGAGCGCGGACAAGAGGTCGTCGACGGCATCAGGGCCGCCGGTGGGCGTGCCGACTTCGTCGCCGCCGACCTCGACGGCAGCGCGGCCGCCTCCCGGGCCCTCGCCGACGAGGCGACCCGGGTCCTCGGCGGGCGGGTCGACATCCTGGTCAACAACGCCGGCATCTACCCCGGCTCGACCACCCCGGCCACGGACGAGAAGACGTTCGACCAGGTCTATGCCGTCAACGTCAAGGCGCCATTCTTCCTGACCGCCGCCCTCGCTCCTGCCATGGCCGAGGCGGGCGGCGGCGCGATCGTCAACCTCGGATCGTGGATCGCCCGCCTCGGTATTCCCGTCGGCGCTCTCTACAGCTCCAGCAAGGGAGCGGTGGAGACCCTGACCCGGGCGTGGGCCGCCGAGTTCGGCCCGTCCGGCGTGCGGGTCAACGCGATCTCGCCCGGTGTGGTGCGCACGCCCACCCCGGACGAGACCGAGGCACACCCCGGCGACATCATGATGAAGGGCACTCCGGCCGGCGGGGTCGGCAGCCCCGAGGCCATCGCGCAGGCGGCGGTGTACCTGGCCGGCGACGAGGCGGCATTCGTCCACGGAACCGTGCTCGACGTCGACGGCGGCCGGGTCGGCGTGGCGGTCGTCGCCGGGGTGTGACCGCGCAGGAGCGGGGCCTGGAGCATCAGCCCGGTACCAGCGCATCCTGTGGGTGCACACGTCATACGTAGGGACGCGGCCGAGCGGGAGGCAGGAGCAGACATGGCGCACGCCGATCCGGGGCTCTTCGGACCCGAAACCGTCACCTGGCAGCTGCACGGCGACCCGATGATGTGGATCGCGGGCGTGCGCGCTCTGTATCTCCAGGCGCTGCACCCCCGCGCCGTCCGCGGCGTCATGCAGAACTCCGACTTCCGCAAGGACGCGTGGGGACGGCTGCTGCGCACGGCCGGCTTCGTCGGCACCATCACCTACGGCACCACGGAAGCCGCCGAGAAGGCGGGCGCCCGGGTCCGCAGGATCCACCGGCTCCTCAAGGCCACCGACCCGGCGACCGGCGAGACGTACGGTGTCGACGAACCGGAGCTGCTGCTGTGGGTGCACTGCGCCGAGGTCGACTCCTACCTTCAGGTGCAGCTCCGCTCCGGCCAGTCCCTCACCGCCGCGCAGGCCGACCGTTACATCGACGAACACCGCACGAGTGCCCGCCTGGTGGGCCTCGACCCCGACGACGTACCCGCGACCACCGCCCAGCTCGCCGCCTACTTCGACCGGGTGCGGCCCGAACTCGCCGCAGGCGCCGAGGCGCTCGACGTCGACGACTTTCTCCGCCGTCCGCCCGTCCATGCCCTGCTGATCCCGGCGCGCGAACTGCTGTGGCGGCGCGTGGCGGCACTGGCCTACCAGTCACTGCCCCCGTACGCGCATGACCTCTACGGCAGGCCCGCGCCACCTCTGCGTACCGTCGACCGGCGCCTGCGCGCCACCGGAACCGCCCTGCGCTGCATCCCGTCGCGGCTGCGCTGGCAACTCCCGCCCGGCCACATCGTGCAGGCGATGGAACGACTCGGCCCCGGTAGCCGCCCCGCCCCCTCCAAACTCGGTGACGGGGCAGCCATACTGGACGGGCCGGGGAGGGCGCAGCAGTAGGCGAAGCAACGGGGGCGACAGCACGCGATGGCGGACACCAGGCTGATCCAGAGCCGGTACCGGCTGCTCGATGTGATCGGGCGCGGGGGCATGGGCGAGGTGTGGCGCGCCCGCGACGAGTCGCTCGGCCGCCACGTGGCCGTCAAATGTCTCAAACCGATGGGGCCCCAGCACGATCAGTCGTTCACCCGGATCCTGCGCGAACGGTTCCGCCGCGAGGCCCGGGTGGCCGCCGCCCTCCAGCACCGAGGCGTCACCGTCGTCCATGACTTCGGCGAACACGACGGTGTGCTCTACCTGGTGATGGAACTCCTCGACGGCCGCAACCTCAGCCAGCTCCTGGAGGACAACGAACAGCATCCGCTGCCGGTGCCCGACATCGTCGACATCGCCGAGCAGGTCTCCGACGCGCTCGGCTACACCCATCAACAGGGCATCGTGCACCGCGACCTGAAGCCCGCCAACATCATGCGGCTGACCGACGGCACGGTGAAGATCTGCGACTTCGGCATCGCCAGGCTCGGTCACGACATCGGCTTCACCTCACGTCTCACCGGTACGGGCATCGCCATGGGTACCCCGCACTACATGTCGCCCGAGCAGATCAGCGGCGGCCATGTCGACCACCGCAGCGACCTCTACTCACTGGGCTGTGTGCTGTACGAGATCGCCACCGGAGTCCCGCCGTTCGACCTCGACGACGCCTGGGCCGTCCTCGTCGGGCACCGCGACACCCAGCCCGAACCGCTGCGCACCCACCGCGCCGAACTCCCCGGCTTCTTCGACCGGGTCGTCCTGGAACTGCTCGCCAAGTCGCCGGAGGAGCGGCCCGCCGACGCGGGCGACCTGCGGCAGCGGATCGCCGTCGGACGTACCGGTGAACAACAGCACCTCCCGCCGGCAGGGCATCTCCAGCCGTCGGGGCAGGTCCGGCTCGCCCCGCCGGTCCCCGTCGTACGCCCCGGACGGCAGCCGCACGGCCCCGGGCCGCGACTGCCGTCCTGGACCCGGGGCATGACCGTCGGACACAGGGCGTCAGGGGCCACGCACCTCGGCCTCGCGCCGCCCGACCACTCCGCAGGCCTGACCGGCGAATGGACCACCGGCACCTACCTGCGAACCCTGACCGGAGGCGTCCCGCTCGCCCGGCCCGAGCGACCCACACCCTCGCCGGAACTGCTCTCCACCCTCGCCAACCGGCACAGCGCGGGCCTCAACCTGGGCCGGCTCGGCCACTGGGAGGAGGCCGGCGAGGTGCACCGCGCGGTCGCCGCCGAACGCGAGCACGCCCTCGGCCCCGACCACCCCGACACCCTCTCCAGCCAGTTCGAGGTCGCGTTCACCCTGAGCCGCACCGGGCGCGCCGCGGACGCTCTGCGCGAGTTCGACCGGGTTGCTCAGGGCCGCGAACGGACCATGGGCCCCGACCACCCGGAGACACTCGCCGCCCGGCAGGAGGCGGCGTACGTACTGGGCCAGCTCGGCCGCCACTTCGAGGCCCATCAGGTGTACGCCGCGGTCCTCGCCTCCAGGGAACGGTCGATGGGCCCCGACCACCCCGACACCCTGCGCTGCCGCCACAACCTCGCGTTCAACCTCAGCAGGCTCGGGCGTCTGGAGGACTCGTACCGGATGGCCCGCGACGTGGCGCACGCCCGCAGCCGGCTGCTCGGCGCCAGTCACCCCGACACCCTGGTCACCCTCTACGAAGTCGCGTACACCTTGGGCCAGTTGGGGCGCTGGTCGGACGCGCTGCAGACCTACCGGCAAGTCGCCCGAGGCCGCGCGGCGACGCTCGGCGCGGACCATCCCGACACGCTCTCCGCACGCTACGAGGTCGGCATCAGCCTGGGCAGGCTGGGCCGAAGCGCGGAGGCCCTGGAGCTGTACCGCGCCCTCGTCGACGACCGGACCAGGGTGGGCGGCCCCGCCGACCTCGAGACGCTCCGCGCCCGCCACGGCCTCGGTGTCAATCTGGGGCGACTGGCCCGCTGGGAGGAAGCCCTCGCCGAGTCGCGCGATGTGTGCGCGATCCGGGAGCGCATCCTCGGCCCCGACCACCCCGACACCCTCGTCAGCCGTCGCGAGGTCGCGGTCGGCCTGGGCTGGCTGGGCCGCTGGGCCGATGCCCTCACCGTGTACCGGACGGTCGCCGAGGCCCGCGAGCGCGTCCTCGGCGCCGACCACCCCGACGCCCTCGCCAGCCGGAACGACGAGGCGCACTGCCTCGAACAGCTCGGGCGCGGCACGGAGGCGGTCGAGCTGTACCGCAAGGTCGCGGCGCTGCGCCGACAGCGGGGCGCCGAACCGCACTGACCTGGAACTTCCGCCCCGCCACCTCTGGTCAGGGGCGATCGTCCCGTGTTACCAAGGGCCATGCCCGCACCTGACACGTATGACGCAGTGATCGTGGGCGGCGGCCACAACGGTCTGGTCGCCGCCGCCTATCTCGCCCGCGCCGGACAGTCCGTCCTCGTCCTCGAACGCCTCGGCACCACCGGGGGAGCGGCCGTCTCGACCCGTCCCTTCGACGGGATCGACGCCCGGCTGTCGCGCTACTCGTATCTGGTGTCCCTGCTGCCGCAGAAGATCGTCCGCGATCTCGGGCTGGACTTCGCCGTACGCAAGCGGACCGTCTCCTCGTACACACCGACCGTGCGGGGCGGCCGTGCCACCGGACTGCTCGTCGGCGGGGACACCACCCGGGAGTCCTTCGCCGCGCTCACCGGCGGCGAGCGCGAGTACGCGGCCTGGCAGCGCTTCTACGGCATGACGCAGCGGGTCGCCGAGCGGGTCTTCCCGACCCTCACCGAGCCGCTGCCCAGCCGGGACGCGCTCCGCGACCGGATCGGTGACCCGGACGCCTGGCGGATGCTCTTCGAGGAACCGATCGGAGTGGCCGTCGAGGAGAACTTCGCCGACGATCTCGTACGCGGAGTCGTGCTGACCGACGCGCTGATCGGCACCTTCGCAGACGCGCACGACCCGTCCCTGCTCCAGAACCGCTGCTTCCTCTACCACATGATCGGCGGCGGCACCGGCGACTGGGACGTCCCCGTCGGCGGCATGGGCGCGCTCACCGACGCCCTCGCGCAGGCCGCCCGGGCGGCGGGCGCCGAGATCCGGGTCCGGCACGAGGCGACCCGGGTCGAGACCGACGGCACCCGGGCGGAGGTCACCGTCCGCTCACCCGACGGTGAACACCGGGTCGCCGCCCGCCGGGTCCTCGTCAACGCCTCGCCGCAGGCCCTCGCCGCACTCCTCGGCGACGAGCCGCCGGCCCCCTCCGAAGGCGCCCAGCTGAAGGTCAACATGTTGCTGCGCCGGCTGCCCAGGTTGCGCGACCGCTCCGTCGACCCACGCCAGGCGTTCGCCGGAACCTTCCATATCGCCGAGGGGTACGGGCAGCTGTCCGACGCCTACCGGGACGCCGCATCGGGCCGGCTGCCGGCGGCGCCCCCGTCCGAGATCTACTGCCACTCGCTGACCGACCCGTCGATCCTCGGTCCCGACCTCGCCGCCCGCGGCTACCAGACCCTCACTCTCTTCGGCCTGCACACACCCGCCCGGCTCTTCGCAGCGGACAACGAGTCGACACGCGCCGCACTCCTCAAGGCCACGCTCGCCGAACTCGACGCGCATCTCGACGAGCCGATCGCCGACTGTCTGGCTGTCGACGGGAACGGCGAGCCGTGCATCGAGGCGAAGACCCCGCTCGACCTCGAACGGGATCTGCGGCTGCCCGGCGGACATATCTTCCACCGGGATCTCGCCTTCCCGTACGCCACGGAGTCCACCGGCCGGTGGGGCGTCGAGACGGCGCACGCCAATGTGCTGCTGTGCGGGGCGGGCGCCGTGCGCGGTGGCGGGGTCAGCGGGGTTCCCGGCCACAACGCCGCGATGGCGGCGCTGGGCCGGTGACCCGTAACCGCTGATCCGTACCTGCCTGCTGATCGGTACCTAGTGACCGAACACGCCGCGCAGCGCGCCGAGTTTGCGCGGCAGATCGTACTCCGCGCCGCCCTCGTGCCCGTTGTACGTGAACACCTCGATCGCGGCCGGTCCGGCGTAGCGGTGGTCGGCGGCGAACACCGTCGACGACGGGCAGATCTTGTCCATCAGCCCCACCGAGAACCACGCCGGAGCGGTCGCCCGCGCCGCGAAGTTCACCCCGTCGAAGTAGGACAGTGTCTCCATCGCCTCGTCCATCCGGAAACTCCCGCCAGATGGATCGCCAGGAACGGCACGCCGTAGCGCCAGTAGACGACCCCCTCCGCGGGGCGCTCGCCCGCGAGTTGGGGTCCATTGCGCTCGCCGAGGGCTACCACGTACTGCTCTGCAACAGTGAGCGTGATCCGGCCCGCGAGCTCAAGTACGGCGAGGAGCTGCTCGCCGACGGGGTGAGCGGAGTGGTGCACGGAACCGCCCGCCGATTCCGCACCCCGCCCTGTTCCCTACCACGGTGCAGGACGCGGTACAGCAGTTCAGGGCGCGGCGACCGGGAATCGCCGCGCCCTGCGTTCGCACGCGTCTGACGGTTTATCAGGAGGCGGTGCAGGCACCGATGGAGGGCGTCGCCGTGCTGCCGTTCGTCATGACGGTGAACCCGAAGGTCGTCGACGCTCCCGCCGCCAGACTGCCGTTGCCGTTCGGCTTCATGGTCATCACATCTCCGCTGGTGTCCCAGCTGGGAGAGCCGTTCCAGGTCGTGGAGCCCTTCTGCGGCGAGGTCAGGGTCACCGGCACCGACCAGCCGGTGATCGCGGAACTGCCGGCCTTCACCGTCACCTGTCCGTTGTAGCGGTCACTCCAGGAGTCGGTGCGCGTATAGGTCGCCGTGCAGGTGGCGCCGCCCGTGCCGCCGCCAGGGGTACCGCCACCGGTGCTGCCGCCGAGTGCGGCGAGCACCGCGTCGTACGCGGGCTTCTTGCCGTAGTTGTTGTCGAACAGCAGCGGGGTGCCACTGCTGCGCCACGAGTACTTGTCGGGGATGCCCCAGACAGTGATGCCGGTGCAGCGCGAGACGGCCAGGCAGGCCTTCACCACATTGCTGTAGTTGGTGGCCTGCGCCGAGCCGGAACCCTCGATGTCCAGTTCGGTGATCTGCACATCGACGCCGAGGTCGGCGAAGCGCTGCAGATTGGCCTGGTAGTCACTGGGGACGGGCGAGTTGCTGTTGAAGTGCGACTGGAATCCCACGCAGTCGATCGGCACGCCGCGCTGCTTGAAGTCCTTCACCATGTTGTAGACCGCGTTGCTCTTCGCGTTCTGACCGTCGGTGTTGTAGTCGTTGTAGCAGAGCTTGGCGCCCGAGTCGGCGGCGCGAGCGGTACGGAACGCCTCCTCGATGTAGCCGTTGCCGAGCTTGTCCTGGAACGGGGAGCTGCGGCGGGCGCCACTGCTGCCGTCCTGGAACGCCTCGTTGACCACGTCCCAGGCGTAGATCTTGCCTTTGTAGTGCGTCATGACCTGGGTGATGTGGTTGTTCATCGCCGTACGGAGGTCGGCGGCGGCGAGGCCACCCACCCAGCCGGGCAGTTGCGAGTGCCACACCAGGGTGTGACCCCGGACCTTCATTCCCTTGCCCTGGGCGTGGCTGACTATCTGGTCGGCCGAGGAGTAGTTGAACGAGTTGCGGGTGCCTTCGACGGCGTCCCACTTCATCTCGTTCTCGGGCGTCACCGCGTTGAACTCGGTGTCCAGCGTGGAGGCGTACTGCACCTCACCGAGGTGATTCGCGGCCACCGCCGTACCGAAGTACCTGCCCTTGGCCGCGGCCGAGGCGCCGAGTGTGCTCGCGGCGTTCGCGCTACCGGTGAGCGAGAGGACACCGGCGGTGGCCAGGACGCCGGCCGTTCCGAGGACGAGTGCCTTGCGGACCAGGACACGGAACTGCGGGCGTTCGGGCTCGAAGCCGCGGGGGGAATCGTCGATCACTGACCAACCTCTTCTTCCGATTTCCGGACGGAATGAGCGGACTGCCCGGACAGGGATGGATGGACCGTTCAGGGCTGTGCGTTCCGCCTCCGGACGCGCCGACGAATGGCGGTTCTCCGGCGGGGAGTTGATCGGTGAAGCAAGGAGCGAGGGAGAGTATGCGCCCGACGATGGGCAACGTCAACGCAACATTTCCGAAACATTTCGAGGAGGTGAAGTGCGAAATCCGCACCTTGAGTGGCTCTGACCTGCTCAGATGTGGCTCCAGCAGTGTCGGCGAGAGTGTTTGGAGCCGTCGGGGAACGCAGGTGCAGGCAGGAATTACGAAAGTCTGCCGAAATGATGTACGTGATGTGGGCGAAGATGTGGGTCCGCCTCGTGTGCCACCTGACGCATCCGCACCTGTCAGCGGAGCATTTCGTGCCTTTCGGTGGATAAGAGCTCGATCGTGGCATGAATGCGGCAGCAAGTGCATCGAAATATTTCGGGATGGGTGCAGATCGAACGCATCGCGATCCGCTTGAAGGTTCGCGCACAAGGCAGCAGTCTGTTGGTAACGCTTGTTTCGCATCAAGTGATTGACCTGCGACCTGAAACACCGGTGATGGCGGCCGTTCGCCTCTGCGGTGCATGACGCCCTGACGTATCTGCCGTTCGGTGGCGTTCGCGCGATTCGACCGGGCCGTTATCGATATGTAACAGGCGTTACTGTGGAGCGAATGGAAGTGTCATGTGTAACGTGCGGGAAGTTCGTCGGCGGTGAACCGACCGCACGGCAGTTCCGCGAGAAGAGGTCCGTGTTGCACACTCACCCATGGCGCCGCGCAGTTGCGGCCACAGCGCTGTTGATCACAGTGGCCACGACGCTGTCCGGTTGCGGCAGCGACCCCGGGGGCAGCGACACCGCTGCCCCCGCAGCCGGCGTCACCATCGCCGGCGTACGCATCACCCGCGATGCGAAGCTCCACGCGACCCTGCCTGCCGCCGTGCGGTCCGCCGGCGCGGTCAAGGTTGCCACCGACGTTCCGTACGCCCCTTTCGTGATGTTCGTGGCCGAGGGTAAACCCGAACTGACCGGGCTCGACTACGACTTGGGGCAGGCCCTGGGAGCCAAGCTGGGGGTGCGATTCACCTTCACCGCGCAGAAGTTCGACGGCATCGTGCCGGCGATCCAGGCCGGCAAGTTCGACGCGGTGATGTCGGCCATGACCGACACCAAGGAGCGCCAGCAGGTCCTGGACTTCGTGGACTACTCCGTGTCCGGCTCGGGCATCCTCGTCACCGAGGGGAACCCGCATCACATCACCGAACTCGGCGATCTGTGCGGCAAGAAGGTAGGTGCCGAGGCCGCCACCCACCAGCTGGACGTGCTCAAGGCCCATCAGGCCGCATGCGCGGACGCCGGCAAGCAGCCCGTCTCCATCCAGACGTTCCCGAAGGACTCGGATGCCCAACTGGCCCTGCGCTCAAGGAAAGTCGCAGCCGACCTGCTGACCAAGCCCGCGGCAGGCTGGACCGCCAAGAACGCCGACGGCGGCCGGGCCTTCGAAGTCGTCGACGACCCCGGGGCGGTCGGCGGCTACGAGGCCACCCCCAACGGGATCGGCGTCACCAAACGCCTGCCAGGCCTCACCGACGCGATCCAGAAGGCCGTGCAGGCGCTCATCGACGACGGGACGCTGCACAGGATCTGCGCCGAGTACGGTGCTGCGTCCATCGCGGTGCAGGAAGCCACCAAGAACGCGGCGGTGTCCTGACATGACAGCCACGACCCCCGCCGGGACCGTGCAGAGCCCTCCCGCACCGGCCGCGCCCGCACCGGACACCCTCACCGCCGTGCCGGTCCGTCACTGGGGCCGCTGGCTCGCCGCGGCGGCAGCCGCCACCGCCCTTGTCGGGCTCATCGGCTCCCTGGCAGGCAACAAGAACCTGCACTGGGACATCGTCGGACGATACGTCTTCGCCGACCTCGTGTTCAGCGGACTGGTCACGACGCTGTGGCTCACCGCGGCCGCCATGGCGATCGGGCTCGGCCTCGGTGTCCTCGTAGCGGTGATGCGGCTGTCGTCCAACCCCGTCCTGCGCGCCCTCGGTACCGCTTTCGTCTGGGTCTTCCGGTCGACGCCCCTGCTGGTCCAGATCATCTTCTGGGGGTACGCGGGAGCGCTCTACCAACATGTCCTGATCGGCGTCCCGTTCACCCACATCACCTTCCTCCAGGCCGACACCAATGCCCTGCTCACGCCCACGGTCGCCGCGCTCCTGGCGCTGGGGCTCAACGAGGCGGCGTACGCGAGCGAGATCGTCCGCGCCGGGATCCAGTCCGTCGACCCGGGTCAGGCGGAGGCCGCGCACTCGCTCGGCATGCGTCCCACCCTCACCACCCGGCGCATCGTGCTGCCCCAGGCCATGCGGGTGATCATCCCGCCGCTGGGCAACGAGACCATCAACATGCTCAAGATGACCGCACTGGTCTCCGTGATCTCCGCCCACGACCTGATGTCCAACATCCAGGACGTGTACGCGCAGAACTACCAGGTCATCCCCATGCTCGTGGTCGCCTCCATCTGGTACTTGATCCTTGTCACGGCCCTGAGCCTTCCGCAGTCCTGGCTGGAGCGCCGGTACGGGCGCGGCCTGGCGCCCACCGCTGCAGCCGGTCCGCTGCAGCGCCTCGTCGCCGGTGCCCGGCTGCCCCTGTTCCGTTCCACCCCCGCCTCGACCGGCCCGAAGGGATGACGACCGTGAAGACGCCGATGGTGCACGCCGAGGGCGTGCGCAAGCACTTCGGGAAGGTCGCGGTGCTCCAGGGCATCGACCTGGCCGTGGAACGTGGCCAGGTCTGCTGCCTGCTGGGCCCCTCCGGCTCCGGGAAGTCCACGTTCCTGCGCTGCATCAACCACCTGGAGAAGCTCGACGGGGGCAGGCTGTCCGTAGACGGTGCCCCGGTGGGCTACCGACAGCAGGGGAACCGGCTGTACGAGCTGAAGGAGCGCGAGATCGCCCGCAGACGCCGCGACATCGGGATGGTGTTCCAGCGGTTCAATCTCTTCCCGCACATGACGGCGGAACAGAACGTCATGGAGGCGCCCATGAAGGTCGCGGGCGTCGCCAGGGACGAGGCCCGCGCGGACGCCCGGCGCCTGCTGGACCGCGTCGGTCTCGCCGATCGCGCCGACCGTTACCCCGCCCAGCTGTCCGGCGGCCAGCAGCAGCGTGTCGCCATCGCACGGGCCCTGGCGATGAAACCCGAACTGATGCTCTTCGACGAACCGACGTCCGCACTCGACCCCGAACTGGTCGGAGAAGTACTGGACGTCATGCGCCAACTGGCCGCGGAAGGAATGACAATGGTGGTTGTCACCCACGAAATCGGGTTCGCCCGCGAAGTCGCGGACACGGCCGTCTTCATGGACGGCGGCGTCGTGGTCGAGGCGGGCACCCCGCGGCAGGTACTCGGCGACCCGCAGCAGGAACGCACCCGCGCCTTTCTGTCGAAGGTCCTGTGAGCGCCCCCGCACGGGCCCGGGGCACGGCGGCACGCACCGCGGCCCTGCTCCTCCCGGACGCCGTCGCCCTGTACGACCGCTACCTGTCGGACCTGCGGCACCTCGTCTCCATCGACTCCGGCTCGTACAGCCCCGAAGGGGTCAACCGGGTCGCGGCATGGACCGTACGGCGACTGACCTCCCTGGGCTTCGAGGCCGACCGGGCAGTCGTCACCGCCGAAGGCCGGGACTCCCGGTTCGGTGACCTGGTGGTGGGGCGGCTGCGCGGCCGGCTGCCCGTGGAGCGCGGCGGGCGGCGCATCCTGCTCGCCGGGCACATGGACACCGTGTTCGACGACGGGACCGCGGCCGACCGGCCCTTCCGTCTGAGCGGCCCGCTCGCCCACGGACCCGGAGTCAGCGACGACAAGGGAGGACTCCTCGCCGGGCTCACCGCCGTGGAACTTCTGCTGCACCGGCGGATGCTGGACTTCGCGGAGATCGTCTTCCTCGCCACCCCGGACGAGGAGGTCGGCTCACCGGCCAGCCGCCCGGTGACCGCCGCGCTCACGGCCGGAATCCACTACGCGCTCGGCCTGGAGTGCGCCCGCGGGAACGGCGACCTCGTCATCGCCCGCAAGGGCGTGGCCGACTTCGTGATCACTGTGACGGGGCGGGCCGCACACGCCGGGATCGAACCGGAGCGCGGGGCGAACGCCGCGCTGGCCGCCGCGCATCTGCTCATCGACTGTCAGAAGATGAACGGGCGCTGGGGCGACGTCACCGTCAATGTGGGCATGGTCAGGGCGGGCAGCCGCATCAACATCGTCTGTCCCGAAGCGGAGTTGCACGTAGAGGTGCGGTCGTCGACCGACGACGGGATCCGTCACGCCCGAGAGGCCATCGAGAAGGCCGCCGCCCGGCTCCGCGTACCCGGCACCAACGCCACCGTCCGGCAGACCGAAACCTGTCCGGCGATGAAGGACACCCCGGCAGCGCGCGCCATGTTGGCCCACGCCGTGGAGGCCGGGAGGGAACTCTCCGTCGCTCTGGGCGCCGCAGCCACCGGCGGCGTCGGCGACGCCAACACCATCGCCGGCGCCGGCGTCCCCACCCTCGACGGCCTCGGCCCGGTCGGTGGCGGGGACCACGGCCCGGACGAGTGGCTCGATGTCACGACCGTTCCGTCCCGCGTCGCCCTGCTGGCCGCCCTGATCGTGACGCTCGGGGATGCGGGCGGCAGCTGACCGGGCTCCCCGGCGCGGCCCGTCGTCGATGCGGAGAGAGTCCGGGGCCGGGCCCCGCGTAATCTGAACCCCTTTGGAAAGGTGGCCCGGCCCATGTCCTCACTCGCCGAAGAGATCCGGCACCGCATCGGTGATCTCAGTCCCGCCGAACGTAAGGTGGCCCGGGTGCTCCTCGCGGGCTATCCGTCGGCAGGCTTCGAGACCGTGGCCACGCTCGCCGAACGGGCCGGCGTGAGCGCGCCCACGGTGATCCGCTTCGTCAACAGGCTCGGCTACAAGGGATTCCCCGACTTCCAGGCGGCCCTGCGCGAGGAGCTCGACGAACGCAGCGCCTCACCGCTGGCGCTGTACAGCACGCGCGGATACGGCAGCACTCCGCCTCGGGCGCAGGACGACTCCGCTCCGGGCACGGCGCGCGCCGAAGGCGACCAGGATGTGTTCAGCGCCGAGGTCGGCCGCACCCTGCGCGAACTGCCTCCGCACGATGTGCAGGCAGCAGTGGCGCTGCTCTGCCACCCCAAGCGCCGGGTCGTCCTCGTGGGCGGCCGGTTCACCCACCTCCTGGCGCAGTATCTGGGCCTGCATCTCATGCAGGTGCGCGGTGACGTGGTGATCCTGCCGGACCGGGACGTGGAACGGACCGCTGTGCTCGCGGGTCTGGGCAGACAGGACGTGCTCGTGGTGTTCGACTACCGCCGCTACGAACCGGACAAGGTCGTCATCACCGAGCTGGCCAGGGAGCGCGGCAGCAAGATCGTCCTGTTCACCGATGCCTGGCTCTCGCCGGTGACCAATCTCGCCGACGTCGTCCTGCCCAGCCGGGTTGCCGCCCCGTCGCCGTACGACAGCATGGTGCCGACACTGGCCACGGTCGAGACGGTCCTCGCGGGCGTACTCGGGCGGCTCGGCGAGAAGGGGCGCGCTCACCTGGAGCACAGCGAGAACGTCGCACGGCGGGCCGGGATCCAGCCCGCCGACCGGAGGCCGGACGCCCCGTAGCAAGGGGGGGACGGGACGGGCCGCCGACTACGGGTTTGCCGGTCGGCGGACCATGAGATACGCCTGAGGGCCGGCCTCGTTTCTGTCGGCCTCGCGCACGAGCGTGGCGTCCACGACGAACCCGGCCCGGCGCAGCAGCTCCGCCACACGCTCGGGCTCCAGCCAGTAGACGTCGAGTGCCAGAGGATGGCCGTACGCGTGTTCAAGGTGCCGGATCTCGTCACCCGCCTTGAAGGCGAGCAGCAAATGGCCGCCCGGGGCCAGCACCCGGTGGAACTCGGCGAACACTTCCGGCAACAGCTCCGGCGGGGTGTGGATGATGGAGTACCAGGCGATGATGCCGCCGAGACTGCCGTCCTTCAGATCCAGCGCGTTCATCGAACCCACGTCGAAACGAAGGTCCGGATAGGTCCGACGGGCCACCGCGATCATCTCCGGCGACAGGTCGATGCCGCGTGCGGTCAGCCCCAGGGACCACAGGTGCCCTGTCACCCGGCCGGGGCCGCATCCGATGTCGGCGACCGGTCCGGCATCGGACCCCTGCACGAGTTCGACGAATGCGGCCAGCATCGCCCGGTCCAGCGGCCTGTATCCGAGTTCCGTTCTCAGGAGTTCGGCGTAGTTCACGGCGACGGTGTCGTAGGAGGCCCGGGTGGTGCTCAAGTAGGTGGGTTCAGTCATGGGCGAGCAGCGTAGTGGCTGACAGAAATTGCATTGCCCGCGCCCCCGGCCGCCCCCATCATCTGCTCATGAACTCGATCACCGTCCTCCTGTCGCTGACCCTCGCCGCCGCCCGACCGGTCCGAGGCCAGCAGCAGCCCGGCCCACCGCGGGGGCCTGACTTGCTGCACGCGTGATCGCCGCCCTGGTCGCGGGGCTCCTGGCCGGCTTCGGCATCGCCATGCCGATCGGAGCGGTCGGGGCCTACCTGGTGACCCTGACGGCCCGGACGTCTCTGAGGACAGGTGCCGCAGCCGCGCTCGGTGTCGCGACGGCCGACGGCCTCTATGCGCTGATCGCGGTCGTCGGAGGTTCGTCGCTCAGCCACGTCATCGAGCCCGTCGCGCTGCCCCTGCGCTGGGCGTCGGCGCTGGTGCTCGTCGCACTGGCGGCTCTGGGTGGGGCCACGGCAATCGGCAGGTACCGCAAGCGGCATTCGGCAGTCCGGGCCGACGGGGCACCCCTCGGCCCCGCGCGGGCCTATCTGGGGCTGCTCGGAATGACGATGCTGAACCCCACCACCGTGATCTACTTCGCGGCGCTGGTGCTCGGTAGCCGGACGGTCGCTGCGGAACCGGACCGCTGGGAACAGTCGGTGTTCGTCATCGCGGCCTTCGCGGCATCCGCGGGCTGGCAACTGGTGCTCGCCGGTGGGGGAGCGCTGCTCGGCCGTGCGCTGGCCAGCCATCGTGGGCGGCTCGTCACCGCCCTGGCCTCCAGCACACTGATCACCGCACTCGCCGTCCATCTGGTCGTACCGTCGTCATGACGCCGGGCTGCCGGCCGAACCGGCCGGCAGCCCGGGTCCTGCTCGACGTCGCCCGCCGGGCGCGCCGGCCCGCCTCAGTCCGCGGACACCGTCCACCCGTTGGCCTCGATACGCCCCGCGTCGCCGGACCTGCTGTCGTCGAAGACCGTACGGCCGTGGTCCTCGACCCGGATGGCGTCCACGTACGCCCCGCGTCCGACGTACAGCTGGTCCGTGGTGTACCGCCACCGCAGCCGCACCTCCTTGTCGCGCCAGGCGGCAAGGTCCGCGTCCAGCCGGTGCCAGACCCGGCCCGACCAGCCGGAGACGGAGCCGGCCGGATGCGGTTCGGGCTCCGTCCCGTGGTGTTCGGCCGCTGTCGGAACGGTGGTGAACGGCACCGGCTGCCAGGTCGCCCCGGCATCCGAAGAGGCCTCCAGGAACAGGAAGTCGGAGCCCGGCTCGGTGTCCCACCACAGCGCGCAGCTCAGCGCGGCACGCGACGTCACCGGACGCAGCACGGGCAGTGCGAGCGTGGCGGAGGCGGCGCTCGCCATGCCGGAGAACCAGGCGGTTCGGCCCCGGGCCGGGCGCACCGCCACCGCTCGCGCCATCTGATTCGCGGTGGCGACACGTGGTGCGCTGCCGGAGCGCCAAGTGCGCACCGGGTGGACCGAGTTGCCCAGCACGATCAGGAACGAGTCGGTCGTCGGATCGAGGACCAGGCTTGTGCCCGTGAAGCCGGTGTGGCCCGCGGTGCGCGGGGTGGCCATCGCCCCCATGTACCAGTGCTGGTAGAGCTCGAAGCCGAGCCCGTGCGCGTCACCCGGGAACGCGGTGTTGAAGTCGGTGAACAGGAGATCCACCGACTCGTCGGAGAGGATTCTCGCGTGCCCGTAGACACCGCCGTTGAGCAGCGTTCGGGCGAGGATCGCCAGGTCCCAGGCGCAGGAGAAGACTCCGGCGTGGCCCGCCACCCCGTCCAGGCTGTAGGCGTTCTCGTCGTGCACCTCGCCCCAGACGAGGCCGCGGTCCAGGCCGGACCAGGGCAGTCGGGCGTCCTCGGTCGCCGCGATCTTCGGCTTCCAGGCGGCCGGCGGGTTGTAGCGAGTGCGGTGCATACCGAGCGGAGCGGTGATCTCCTCGCGGAGCAGGACATCCTGGGCGCGGCCGGTGATCTTCTCCAGGACCAGCTGCAACGAGATCAGATTGAGGTCGGAGTAGAGGTACACGGTGCCGGGTGGGTTGGCCGGCACCTCGTTCCACAGCAGCTCCAGCTTTCCCTCCCGCGTCGGCGCGTTGTAGAGCGGAATCCAGGCACGGAAACCCGACGTGTGCGTCAGCAGCTGACGGATCGTGATGTTCTGCTTGCCGCCCCCCGCGAAGTCGGGCAGATACGAGGCGACCTTCGCCTCCAGCTCCAGCGCCCCGCGCTCGATCTGCTGCACGGCCAGGATCGAGGTGAACAGCTTCGACACCGACGCCAGATCGAAGATCGTGTCCTCGGCCATCGCGATCTGCTGGTCCGCCGGGAACTCCACCCCGGTGTCGGTCTTCTCGTCGTATGCCGCGTACCGCACCGCCTTGCCGATCGGCCGGTGCAGTGCCACCGTGCCACCGCGCCCCGCGAGCAGCACCGCGCCCGCGAACCACGGGTGCTTGGGGGAGGCTCCGAGGAACTTCTCTGCGTCGGTGACCAATTGGTCCAGCGGCCCCTGCAACAGGCCGGCGCGGGCGGCGGAACCGCGCCGCAGCGTCGGCCGGCCGCGCGCGGCATCCGCGCCCGGTCCCGATGCCCCCGCCTCCGACGTCCCCGACGAACCCGCCCCAGATTCCATGGCCGACGCCGTCTCCGCGAACGGAATCGGTGCCAGGGCGAGCGCCCCGCCCAGTGCCAGCATCCCGCCGCTCAGCCTGCGTCGGCTGATTCCTCTGCCGGTTGCGTCCTCGGTCATCCGGAACCCCTTCCTACCGGGTGAAAGTTACTTTCGTCATTCAGTCCTGTGGTGAAACTTCCTGCCGCCGCAGAGATTACTGTCACCCCTGCTGTCCCGGAGGCTCCCGGCGCCACAAAGAATCTGACACTGCATCAGAAAACCTCTTCCTTCGAATGTCCGACTGCGGCATCCTGCCGCCCATGGAGACGGAGCTGAGCAAGAAACTGGGAGTCGAGCACGCCATCTTCGGCTTCACGCCGTTCCCGGCGGTGGCCGCGGCCATCACCCGGGCCGGCGGGTTCGGCGTACTCGGCGCGGTCCGCTACACCGCCCCCGACGACCTCGCGCGCGACCTCGACTGGATGCAGGAGCACACCGACGGCAAGCCGTACGGCCTCGATGTCGTCATGCCCGCCAGAAAGGTGGAGGGGGTGACCGAGGCCGATGTCGAGGCGATGATCCCGGCCGGACACCGCCAGTTCGTCCAGGACACCCTCGCCAAGCACGGTGTCCCCGAACTCGCCGACGGCGAGGCCTCCGGCTGGCGGATCACCGGATGGATGGAGGAGGTCGCCCGCAACCAGCTCGACGTCGCCTTCGAGTACCCCATCAAGCTGCTCGCCAACGCCCTCGGTTCGCCACCCGCCGACGTCGTGCAACGCGCACATGACGGGGACGTTCTCGTCGCCGCCCTCGCCGGAAGCGCCAGACACGCCCGGCACCACACGGACGCGGGCATCGACATCGTCGTCGCCCAGGGGTACGAGGCGGGCGGCCACACCGGGGAGATCGCCTCCATGGTCCTCGTCCCCGACGTCGTCGACGCCGTGGGACCGCTCCCCGTCCTCGCCGCCGGAGGCATCGGCAGCGGAGAGCAGATCGCCGCCGGACTCGCCCTCGGGGCGCAGGGCGTCTGGCTCGGCTCGCTCTGGCTGACCACCGAGGAGGCCGACCTCCACTCCCGCGCGCTGACCCGCAAACTGCTTGCCGCAGGATCCGGCGACACCGTCCGCTCCCGCGCCCTCACCGGCAAACCCGCACGCCAGCTCCGTACCGAATGGACCGACGCCTGGGACGACCCGTCGGGACCCGGCACGCTTCCCATGCCGCTCCAGGGGCTGCTGGTCGCCGAGGCCGTCTCCCGCATCCAGAAGTACGAGACCGGCGCACTGCTCGGCACCCCCGTCGGCCAGATCGTCGGCAGGATGAACACCGAACGCAGCGTGCAGGCCGTCTTCGACGACCTGACCAGCGGCTTCGAACGCGCCGTGGACCGGATCAACCGCATCGCCGGACGGAGCGTCGCATGAACCAGCCGCCGAACGGCTTCTGGGCCCAGGCCACCGCCGACCCCGACCGTAAGGTCCTGGTCGCGCCCGACGGGCAGACCTGGACCGCAGGCCGGCTGCACGCCGCTGCCAACCGCCTGGTCCACGGGCTGCGTGCGGCAGGACTCCGGCAGGGGGACGCGTTCGCCGTCGTCCTCCCCAACGGCGTCGAGTTCTTCACCGCCTACCTCGCCGCCGCCCAGGCCGGCCTCTACCTCGTACCCGTCAACCACCATCTCGTCGGCCCCGAGATCGCCTGGATCGTCTCCGACTCCGGCTCCAAGGTGCTGATCGCGCACGAGCGGTTCACCGACGCCGCGACCGCCGCCGCGGACGAGGCGAAGCTGCCCGCGAGCCACCGGTACGCCGTCGGCGAGGTCGACGGCTTCCGTCCCTACGCCGAACTGCTCGACGGGCAGTCCGACGCCCCGCCCGACGACCGCACGCTCGGCTGGGTCATGAACTACACCTCCGGCACCACCGGCCGGCCGCGCGGCATCCGCCGCCCGCTGCCCGGCAGGCTCCCGGAGGAGAGCCATCTCGGCGGGTTCCTCGGCATCTTCGGCATCAGGCCGTTCGACGACAACGTCCACCTGGTCTGCTCGCCGCTCTACCACACCGCCGTACTCCAGTTCGCGGGCGCCGCCCTGCACATCGGGCACCCCCTGGTGCTGATGGACAAGTGGGCTCCCGAGGAGATGCTGCGGGTCATCGACGCCCACCGCTGCACGCACACGCACATGGTCCCCACCCAGTTCCACCGCCTACTGGCCCTGCCCGACAAGGTGAAGGAGCGGTACGACGTCACCTCGATGCGGCATGCGATCCATGGCGCGGCCCCCTGCCCCGACCACGTCAAACGCGCCATGATCGACTGGTGGGGGCGGTGCGTCGAGGAGTACTACGCCGCCAGCGAGGGCGGCGGGGCGTTCGCCACCGCCGAGGACTGGCTGAAGAAGCCCGGCACGGTCGGGAAGGCCTGGCCGATCAGCGAACTCGCCGTCTTCGACGACGACGGCAACCTCCTCCCGCCGGGCGAACTGGGCACCGTCTATATGAAGATGAGCACCGGCGGCTTCAGCTACCACAAGGACAGGACCAAGACGGAGACGAACCGCATCGGCGACTTCTTCACCGTCGGCGACCTCGGCATCCTCGACGAGGACGGCTATCTCTTCCTCCGCGACCGCAAGATCGACATGATCATTTCGGGCGGCGTGAACATCTACCCTGCCGAGATCGAAGCCGCCCTCCTCGCCCACCCCGCGGTCGCCGACGCCGCCGTCTTCGGCATCCCGCACGCCGACTGGGGCGAGGAGGTCAAGGCGGTCGTCGAACCGGCCGAGGGGCACCTGCCGGGCGACGGGTTCGCCACCGAGATCCTCGCCCACTGCGCACAGCGGCTCGCCGGGTACAAACGCCCCAAGAGCGTCGACTTCATCGAGACGATGCCACGCGACCCGAACGGCAAGCTGTACAAGCGACGGCTGCGCGACCCGTACTGGGAAGGCCACCGCCGGCCCCTGTGACCGACGGGCCGGCACCCTGCCATCTCCGGGCGGGGTACCGGCCCACAGCGGACTACCGGTGCTCGTGCACCCGCACCACCCGCAGCGCGGGCGAGCGGGCGATGTCCTTCTCACAGAACCGGGAGGTCACCCAGCGCTCACCCGAGTAGAGCTCGGTCTGGTCGCTGAAGTGCGGAGACTTCGCGTTCGAGGACTGGGAGTACGTCAGCAGGGTCCGGGCCACCGGGCACCTGGAGCCGTCCCAGCCGACCGCCTGGACATAGCTGGAGCCGGCCGACACCTCCGTGTAGCCGCCACCTGCCGTGTCCCACACCGGCTCCGTCTTGTTCCAGATGCCGAGGGACTCCGTACCGCCGCCGACCGGGATGCGCTTCCCGTTCCGTACGACCCCTTGGTGGTCGCCGAGCGGCGCGTCCAGGGCGATCCTGGCCGCGCGCAGCTCGGCGACCGCGTCGGCGAGCGCCGAAGTGACGCCCGGCGCCGAGGTGTTCAGCGTGTTCGGGGTACGGACCGGGTCCGCGGCGGAGAAGGGTACCTTCCACAGCTCGGCCGATGGCACCGCGGTGGCCCTGCGCCAGAACCGGTCGAAGAGCAGCGCGCCCCGGCTGCCGGTGTCGACCCTCCGGTCCCAGTGGGCAAGCACACCGCACGCCGCCGACACATCGACCGCTGTCCCGTCGCTGCCGACGGCACGCCCGCCGGGCAGCGCGGCGCAGGCGCGCGCCAGGTCGGCCGCGGCCAGATCTCCGGCCGGGGCGCGGTTCGCGTACTGCTGGTCCTGCAGGTCGCCGACGGTGAGCCGGCCCCTCGCCGCCATCGCCGACACATCCTCGATCGCGCCCCGGGTCCGCATCGACCGGGGCGCGGCGACCGTACCGAAGACCCGCTCGAAGCCGGTCAGCGGAGCGTCGGCGTTGGTCAGCCAGGCGCTGTCGTTGGAGTTCTCGACGTACGGGGCGTCCTTGACCGTCGGCATCCGGCCCGGCCCGAAGATGCCGGGCTGCACCGCGTCGGGGTCCGAACCGAGCGCACAGTCGCTCCTCGAACCGTCCAGCACCGCGAGCCCGGACGACGGGTACGTCGCCCGCCCCAGCGGGGTGGAGCACCGCTGCGCGAGCTCGTCCGTGATCCTCGGCAGCACCTGCGACTGGGAGAAGAACGAATGCCCCGACGAATCGGCGGCGATGGTGTTCACCCACGGCAGCCCCTGGGTGCGGCGCAACGCGGTCTGGATGTCCGCGGTGCTGCGGGCCCTGCTGAACCCGAGACCGGTGTCCGGGGACCGCAGATTCGTGGCGTTCGGGTCATTGAGCGCGTACGCGGTGGTCGCCGTCCACGGCAGCGGCAGCCCGGCACCGAGCGAGGTGACGACCGGACCGTACCGGGTCCACCACTGCGTGCGGGTCACCGCGGCGCCGCCCTTCACGGCCACCGAGACCGTGCGTTTCACCATGGGCTCCGGCCGGCCGTCCACCAGATGGACGGTCGGATCCGCCGGGTCGAGGGTCAGCTGATGCAGATTGAGGGTGACACCGGTGGCGACCGTGTGACTCCACGCGATGTTCGCGTTGTGCCCGATCGACACGGTCGCCGAACCGAGCAGCGAACCGCCCGCCACGTTCAGCTCCCCGGGGATGGTCTGCTGCGACTGCCAGAACCGCCGCCCGCCCTGCCACGGGTAGTGCGGATTGCCCAGCAGCAGCCCACGCCCGTTCGCCGTCGAACTGCCGCGGAACGCGACCGCGTTGGAGCCCATGTCCGCGTTCTGCGTGGACAGCAGCCGCTGCGCGGCCAGCGCCGCGTCCGTGGGCGGGACCCCGGGCGACACGGCCGCGCCCGTCGGCGGCTGCGCCGCTGTGATGCCGTCGATGCCGCGGCCCTGACCGCCCAGCACGGAGAGCGCGAAGGCGCGGGTCGTGACATCCAGGGCCGTCACCGGCCGCACCCAGTCGGCGTCCCGGCAGGCCGGATCCGTGATCCGGTTCTGGGCCAGCCAGGCGTTGTACCCGGCCGCCCAGCCGCGCTCCAGCTCCTTCACCTCATGGCTCTGACCCGCCGGAGCGGGCACCTTGAGCAGTTTCTCGACGGTGTGGCTGTCACGTATCCCACGGAAGTAGAGATCGCTGGAGAGATTCTTCGTCGCGGAGGACAGCGAGCCGTCCGGCGCCGCGTCCGCACCGAAGTACCTCGACCGCTCGCCGCGCAGCGTCACGAAGCCGTCGGCGAGCGTGCACACCTGGTCGGCGGCCTGCGCCCAGCCGTTGCCGAACCCGAGATCCGCGTAGTCCTTCGCCACGATGTGCGGGATGCCGTACTCGGTGTAGCGGATCACGGCGGACAGCCCGCCGCCCGACGGGTGCCGGCCGTGCGAGGGGCCGGCCGCGGCCGGTGGCAGGGACGCCGACACGGTGAACAGAGCGAGACCGGATACCGCGAGAAGTCTCAGACGGTTTCGGAGGGGCAAGGGTCCTCCCAACTGTGCGTGCACGAAAGGCGGTTGCTCGGATCTTCCGAGACGCCACGCGCAACTCAGCCAGCAGCCGCGTACCCCTGTCAACATCGCGGCCGGGATCCGCACTTGACCACCGGATCCGCACTTGACCACCGGGCCCCGGCCGCACAGGATCACGCCATGACAGGTGTACGCAGCTCCACAGTCGACGGCGTCGTGACGCGCAGCGCCCGGCGCACTCCTGAGCGCACCGCCGTGCGGTATGCCGAGCGGTCCTGGACGTACCGGGCCCTCGACACGGCGGTCAGCACCGCGGCCGCCGTCCTCCTCGACGGACACGGCCTGCACCCCGGCGACCGGGTCGCCTCCTACGCGCACAACTCCGACGCGTACCTGATCGCGTACCTCGCCTGCGCCCGCGCGGGCCTCGTCCATGTGCCGGTCAACCAGAACCTGACCGGCGACGACCTGACGTACATCCTGCAGCAGTCGGGCAGCGCCCTCGTCCTCACCGATCCGGACCTTGCCGACCGGATCCCGGCGGGTTTCGCCGTACGTCCGCTGCGCGACGCACCGCACTCCCTTCTCGGTGAACTCGCCACCCCGCGCCCCTTCACCGCCGAGCGCGAACCGGCCGCCGGCGACCTGGTGCAGCTGCTCTACACATCGGGCACCACCGCGCTCCCCAAGGGCGCGATGATGACGCACGGCGCCCTCGTCCACGAGTACGTCAGCGCGGTCACCGCCCTCGATTTGCGCCCCACCGACCGGCCCGTCCACTCACTGCCCCTCTACCACTCCGCGCAGATGCATGTGTTCCTGCTGCCGTACCTCGCGGTCGGCGCGGAGAACACCATCCTGGACGCGCCCGAAGCGGGCCGGATCTTCGACCTCGTCGAGGCCGGGCAGGCGGACAGTCTGTTCGCCCCGCCGACTGTCTGGATCGGCCTCGCCAACCACCCGGAGTTCGCCACCCGCGACCTCGGCGGGCTGCGCAAGGCGTACTACGGGGCGTCGATCATGCCGGTTCCGGTGCTGGAACGGCTCCGCGAGCGGTTGCCCGCGCTCGCCTTCTACAACTGCTTCGGGCAGAGCGAGATCGGCCCCCTCGCCACTGTCCTCGGACCCGACGAGCACGAGGGCCGGATGGACTCCTGCGGCCGGCCGGTGCTCTTCGTCGAGGCGCGAGTCGTCGACGAGCACGGCAAGGAGGTGCCCGACGGGACGGCGGGAGAGGTCGTCTACCGCTCCCCGCAGCTGTGCGAGGGCTACTGGGACAAGCCGGAGGAGAGCGCCGAGGCGTTCCGTGACGGCTGGTTCCACTCCGGAGATCTCGCGGTCCGGGACCCGGAGGGCTTCTTCACCGTCGTCGACCGGGTGAAGGACGTCATCAACTCCGGTGGTGTCCTGGTCGCCTCCCGCCAGGTCGAGGATGCCCTCTACACCCACCCCGCCGTCGCGGAGACAGCCGTCGTCGGGCTGCCCGACGAGCGCTGGATCGAGGCGGTCACGGCCGTCGTGGTCCTGCGCGCCGACGCCACGGAACAGCAGCTGCTCGACCATGTGCGGGAACGGCTCGCCCACTTCAAGGCCCCGAAGAGGGTCCTCTTCGTGGACGAGCTGCCGCGCAACGCCAGCGGGAAGATCCTCAAGCGCGAGCTCAGGGACCGGTTCGCGCTCCCCGGGTGACGATCGCGCCGCAGCCGATGTCGGCGACGGACCCCGACACGGCGGCGGCCCGGGCAGCGGCCGGGAACACCGCGGTACCCGCCCCATCCGGCGGCGGCGCCGGCTCCCCGGCGGCCCGACGCCAGGCGCTCAGCGCCCGCCGCGCTCGTCCACGATCCGCTTGAACTTGCCGACCGACCGCTCCAGCGTCTCGGGGTCGACGATCTCGACCTCCACCGACACCCCGATGCCCTCCTTGACGGCCGTCGTGATCGCGAGTGCTGCCGCCGCCCGCTGGTCCGGCGTCGACTCCGCCCGCGCCTCAGCCCGCACCGTCAGCGCGTCGAGCCGGCCCTCGCGGGTCAACCGGAGCTGGAAGTGCGGCGCCACCCCAGGTGTACGCAGCACGATCTCCTCGATCTGGGTCGGGAAGAGATTCACCCCGCGAAGGATCACCAGGTCGTCGCTGCGCCCGGTGACCTTCTCCATCCGCCGGAAGACCCTGGCCGTGCCGGGCAGCAGCCGGGTCAGATCCCGGGTCCGGTAGCGGATCACCGGCATGGCCTCCTTGGTGAGAGAGGTGAAGACGAGCTCTCCCTCCTTGCCCTCCGGCAGCACCTCACCGGTCAGCGGGTCGACGACCTCCGGATAGAAGTGGTCCTCCCAGATGTGTAGTCCGTCCTTCGTCTCGACGCACTCCTGGGCGACACCCGGGCCGATCACCTCCGACAGGCCGTAGATGTCGACCGCGTCGATGGCGAACCGCTCCTCGATCTCCCGGCGCATCTCCTGCGTCCACGGCTCGGCACCGAATATCCCGACCTTCAGCGAGGTCGTACGCGGATCGACGCCCTGCCGCTCGAACTCGTCGAGAAGCGTGAGCATGTACGACGGCGTGATCATGATGATCTCCGGCCGGAAGTCCTGGATCAGCTGCACCTGGCGGGCAGTCATGCCGCCGGACGCGGGGATGACTGTGCAGCCGAGCCGCTCCGCTCCGTAGTGTGCCCCGAGTCCGCCGGTGAACAGCCCGTACCCGTACGCCACATGGACCTTCTGGCCCGGGCGGCCGCCGGCCGCACGGATCGAGCGGGCGACCACATCCGCCCAGGTGTCGAGATCCGCCTCGGTATAGCCGACGACGGTGGGGCGGCCCGTGGTCCCGCTGGACGCATGGATGCGCCGTACCTGGTCCTCCGGTACCGCGAACATGCCGAACGGATAGTTGTCCCGCAGATCGGATTTCGTCGTGAACGGGAAGCGGGCCAGGTCGGCGAGGCTGCGGCAGTCGTCCGGGCGCAGCCCCGCCGCGTCGAACGCCGCACGGTAGAAGCCGACGTGGTCGTACGCATGGTGAAGTGTGGCGCGCAGACGCTCCAGCTGCAGCGCCTCCAGCTCCTTGCGGTCGAGCCGTTCCGCCGCGTCCAGCAGAGCCGTCATCCCGATCTCCCTCGTCCCGAGCAGACGACCGATCATTCGGTCGATCGTTACGGGAGCAGTAATTCAGGATGATCCGTAACCTGGCAAGGGGGGCGACACGATCGTGCGGGTCGGAGTGGAACCGCGGTGCGGATACGCTCACACCGAACACCGGTGCAGCCCGGCGCGGTGCCTGTTTGGATGGCGTGCATGCCGTTCTTTCACACATATGACGGGACCGAGCTCACCTACCACCTCCAGGGCGAGGGCGAGCCACTGCTCTGTGTGCCCGGTGGGCCGATGCAGGCCGCCGTCTACCTCGGCGACCTGGGCGGGCTCTCCGCCCACCGGCAGCTGGTGCTGCTCGATCTGCGGGGGACGGGCGACTCCGCGGAGCCCGACGATCCCGCGACGTACCGCTGCGATCGCCTCGTCGACGACGTCGAGGCGCTGCGCGTACACCTGGCCCTGGAGCGCATCGATCTGCTGGGGCACTCCGCGTCCGGCAACCTGGTCGAGCTCTACGCCGCCCGGTATCCGCAGAGGCTTGCCTCGCTCACGCTCGTCACTCCGGGAGCCCGGGCCGTCGGGGTGGAGATGACCGACCAGGACCGGACCGACGCCTTCGCGCTGCGCAGCGGCGAACCCTGGTACGAGGCCGGAGTCTCGGCACTGAAGGAGATCCAGGCCGGACGCGGCGGGAGCGAGCAGTGGGCGGCGGTCGAGCCGTTCGCATACGGACGGTGGGACGCCGCAGCTCAGACGCATGCCGCTGGGAAAGCGACGCAGCGCAATGCCCGGGCGATGGCCGTCTACTACCAGGACGGCGCCTTCGACACGGCGGCCACGGTTGCCGCATTGCACGACCTGCCGGTCCCGGTGCTCGTCCTGGCGGGGGAGTACGACGCAGCACCGACCCCCGACCGCGCCGCCGAACTGGCCGCGCTCTTTCCGCAGGCCGAGTTCGCCGTGCAGCGTGGGGCCGCGCACTTCCCGTGGCTCGACGACCCCGGCGGGTTCGTCCGCACCGTCCGTGCGTTCCTCGACCCCGAGGTGCACAGCGTGCAGGCCGGCGGCATACGGCTCGCGTACCGCGTCTGGGGCGATCCGTCCGCACCGCCCGTCGTCCTCGCGCACGGGCGGGGCGGCAACAGCCGGGACTGGACGGAGATCGCTGAACAGCTCGCCGCCGACCACCGGGTGTACGCACTCGACTTCCGCGGCCACGGCCTCAGCGACTGGACCGGCCGCTATTCATTCGAGCTGTTCCGCGACGATCTGCACGCCTTCATGGAGGCCCGCAATCTGGCCGGCGCCACCGTCGTCGGGCACTCGATGGGCGGCGCCGCCGCCTATCTGCTCGCCGAACAGGAACCCGGACTGATCGGCAGACTCGTCATCGAGGAAGCCCCGACGCTCATCCCGCTCGACCCGCCCCGTCCGCCTGCCGAACGCCCGGACCAGGAGCTCGACTTCGACTGGCCGGTCGTCCCGTCGATCGACGCCCAGCTCAACGACCCCGATCCGACGGGCCGTGAGCGCCTCGGCGACATCACCGCCCCGACACTCGTCATCGGCGGAGGCCCCGGCAGCCACCTCCCACAGGATCAACTCGCCCGGATGGCACGGCAGATCCCCGACTGCCGGTTCGTCACCATCGAAGCCGGACATCTCGTCCACACCGCACGCCCCGCCGAATTCCTGGTGGTGCTGCGGTCGTTCGGCATGGACTGAGATGTCGGCGACGGGTCCCGACGGCCTCCGCGGGAGTCAGTCGCGGCTGAGCAGGGTGGCCAGGACCTCGTGCAGGGTCGCCTCCGGGTCGGGCACGGAACCGGCCGACCGCCAGGCCACGAAGCCGTCGGGGCGCACCAGCACCGCGCCCTCGGCGGTCGTACCGTGGGCCTCGGCCCAGTCCGCCCCGTTCTCCGGCTCCAGATCGGATCCGGAGCCGATGCCGAACGCGTCGAGCCGCAGCGACAGCCGGTCGGCGACGCGCACGGCCGCACGACGCCACGCCGCATCCGCGCCGTCGCAGAGCAGTACGAACGAACGCTCGTACAGATCCAGTGTGGACTTGCGCTCACCGGACTGACGGACCCACAGATGCGGGGCCCTGGAGCCGGGGTCACCCGTCAGCTGCAATCCGCGCGGCACCACGGGCTGCTCGGGGTCGGCGCCCACCACGGCGCCACGGACATAGCGGTAGCCCAGTGCCACGGGAAGCAGGCCGCCCTGCTTCCCGCCGCCCGCACCGGGAGGCGGGGCATAACCGGGGTGGCTGTGCTCCGCGGAACGGGCGGAGGCCCGCTCGCTCGTCGCCCGGGCCACCGGCTGTCGCTCCGCCTCGTACGTGCCCAGCAGTCCCGGACCGGCCTCGCCGCGCAGCACGGCGGCGAGCTTCCAGGCGAGGTTGTGCGCGTCCTGGATACCGGTATTGGAGCCGAACGCCCCAGTGGGGGACATCTCGTGGGCCGAGTCGCCGGCGAGGAACACCCGGCCGGAGCCGTACCGGTCGGCGACGCGCTCCGCGGCGTGCCACGGTGCCTTGCCGGTGATCTCCACATCGATGTCGTGGGCGCCCGTCGCCCGGCGGATGTGTTCCGCGCACCGCTCGTCGGTGAAGTCCTCGAGGGTCTCGCCCTGTTCGGGCTTCCACGGTGCGTGGAACACCCAGTTCTGCTCGTTGTCCACGGGCAACAGTGCGCCGTCCGCCGCCGGGTTGGTGAGGTAGCACACGATGAACCGCCGGTCGCCCAGCACATCGGCGAGCTTCTTGGACCGGAAGGTGATGCTCACGTTGTGGAACAGGTCGCCGGGGCCCGACCGGCCGATCCGCAGCTGCTCCCTGATCGGACTGCGCGGGCCGTCGGCCGCGATGAGGTAGTCGGCGCGGACGGCCGTGTGCTCACCGGTCTCCCGGTTCTTCAGCACCGCGTCCACCGCTGACCCGTTCGAGTCGAAACTGAGCAGCTCGGTGGAGAACCTCAGATCACTGCCCTGCTCTCGGGCCTGGGCCAGCAGCACCGGCTCCAGATCGTTCTGGCTGCACAGGCACCAGCCGCTCGGGCTGAACCGGGCGAGTCCGCCACCTGGGTCGATCTCCTTGAACAGCCACTCCTGGTCGTCGCCGGTCAGCGAGCCCGCCTGGAGGATGCCATGGTTGTCTGCGAGGACCGAAGCTGCCTCCCGGATCCGCTGCTCCACCCCCGCCGTGCGGAAGACCTCCATGGTCCGGACGTTGTTGCCGCGCCCCCGCGGATGTGTGGAGGTGGCCGCGTGCTTCTCGACCAGCAGATGCTCGATGCCGAGCCTGCCGAGGAAGAGCGATGCGGACAGGCCCACCAGCGAGCCTCCCACGATGAGGACTGGTACGCGGTGGTCGACGTTCTCGTTCATCAGTTGCTCCCGCTAGGACGCTGTGCAGATGCACTGTCCATGCCCTTGTGGGAGCCGTTCGGACGGCCGCCGGAGCGCTGCTCACCTGAACGGTTCATAAATCTCGCGTCAGCCGGACCAGCGTTTCACGATCGGTCACGGAGAGATGCCCGCGGTCCGGGGGCGGACCCTACACATCCGCCGGGAGAAGCCCCGCTCCGATTCCACTCGACAACCGACGGCCGGCCGACCGATACGGCCACCGCACCGTCTCGAAGGAGAGCGCAACCATGACCACCCTCTCGGAACGGATCTCGCAGTCCGCCTTCGACGGCTCCAGGCTGCGGATCGTTCTGCTGCTCGATCTGCACGACGGAGCCCAGAAGCAATTCCTGGAGGCGTATGAGGACATGCGCAACCAAGTGGCATCCGTCCCCGGACACATCAGCGACCAGCTGTGCCAGTCGATCGAGAACCCCTCCCAATGGCTCATCACCAGCGAATGGGAGAGCGCGCCGCCCTTCCTCGCCTGGGTCAACAGCGAGGAACACGTCAAGACGGTCCAGCCCCTGCACAGCTGCGTACGCGACACCCGCTCGCTGCGCTACAGCATCCTGCGTGAGACCGGCAGCGCGTTCGACGCGTTGCCCGAGTCGGCCAAGGGCGGCCTGCAGGCCTCGCCCCGGCTGGGTGACGGTGTGGTCCGCCACGCGCTCACGTTCACCGTCAGGCCGGGCACCGAGGAGATCGTCGCCAAGATCCTCGCCGACTACGACTCACCGCAGGCCCGGGTCGACGAGCACACCCGGCTGCGCCGGACCTCGCTGTTCATGCACGGCAACCGCGTCGTACGGGCGGTGGAGGTCGAGGGAGACCTCCTCGCGGCGCTGCGTCACGTCTCCCGGCAGCCCGAGGTCAGGGCCGTCGAGGAAGCCATCAACCCGTACCTGGAGCAGGACCGGGACCTCACCGATCCCAACTCCGCCCGGATGTTCTTCACCCGGGCGGCGCTCCCCACGGTCCACCACGTGACGAGGGGCCGGCACAACCCCGCCGAGATCCGTCGGCACGCGCTCTTCTACCAGGCCAAGGAGGGCTGCGGCATGGCGCTCGCCCGGCTCCTCGCCGGCTACGACGAAGAGGCCGCCGACGACACGACGAGCCCGATCGACAGCAGCACCATCTTCCAGCGCGACGACATCGTCGTCCGGCTCCTCGAAGCCGTCGGCCCGCTCGACGCCCAGGCCGCCCAGGCGGTCGGTGTCGACGGACCCGGCAAGGTGGCCAGGCTCGGACGCCTCCTCGACGAGGACGCCAACGCCGTCCCCACGAACGACCGGGAGATCTCCCGCTTCATCACGCATGCCGAGATGACGCTGATCACCGATCGGCGGGCCGCGGAGTCCTGAGCCGCGCGTCAGCACCTGGGGGGTTCTCGCTCAGCCCGTCACCATCACGCGCACTGCGCCAGGAGGAAGGCAGTCATGACCACGCACCGGCCACGCATCGTGGACCTCAGTGAGACCCAGCCCAACCGCAGGCGCGGAGGCGATCTGCGCGCCATGCTCACGCCGACAGCGGTGGGCGCCACCAGCGGCTTCATGGGGCTGGCCATCGTGCAGCCCGGCGACCGCATCGGAGAGCACTACCACCCGTACTCCGAGGAATTCGTGTACGTCGTGAACGGTCTTCTGGAGGTGGACCTGGACGGTGAACCGCATGCCCTGCGGCCCGACCAGGGTCTGCTGATCCCTCCGCACGTACGCCACCGCTTCCGCAACGTGGGCGATGTGGAAGCGCGCATGGTCTTCCATCTCGGCCCGCTCGCCCCGCGTCCGGAGCTCGGCCACGTCGACACCGAGCACACCGAGACAGCGGACCGGGCCGCGCCGCCAGAACGAGCCGAGGCCGCTTCATGACGCGGCGCGTGGCGGTCACCGGGGTCGGCGTCGTCGCCCCGGGCGGAATCGGCGCGCCGGCCTTCTGGGACCTCCTCGCGAACGGGCGCACCGCGACACGGGGCATCACCCTCTTCGATCCGGCCGGGTTCCGCTCCCGGATCGCCGCCGAGTGCGACTTCGACCCGGCGGAGCACGGTCTCGGCGAGGAGGAGATCGCACGCGCGGACCGGTACGTCCAGTTCGCGCTGGTCGCCGCCCGGGAAGCGCTCGGCGACGCGGGTCTCGACCTGGAGAAGGTGGATCCCTGGCGGATCGGCGTCTCGCTCGGTACGGCAGTCGGTGGCACCACCCGACTGGAGCACGACTACGTCGCCGTCAGCGGCAGCGGCGCCCGCTGGGACGTCGACCACCGCCCGGCGGGGCGGCACCTGGAGCGGGCCTTCTCGCCCAGCTCCCTCGCCTCGGCGGTGGCCGAGGAGGTCGGCGCGCACGGCCCGGTGCAGACCGTTTCGACGGGCTGCACCTCCGGTCTCGACGCGATCGGGTACGCCTTCCAGTCCATCGAGGAGGGCCGCGTGGACGTGTGCATCGCCGGCGCGTCCGACTCGCCGATCACCCCCATCACGGTGGCCTGTTTCGACGCGATCAAGGCGACCTCGGCGAACAACAGCGACCCGGAGCACGCCTCCCGGCCGTTCGACGCCCGCCGGGACGGCTTCGTCATGGGCGAGGGCGGAGCCGTGCTCGTCCTGGAGGAGCTGGAACACGCCCGCGCCCGCGGCGCGACCGTGTACTGCGAGATCGCCGGCTACTCCACCTTCGGCAACGCCTACCACATGACCGGGCTGACCCCCGAGGGACTGGAGATGGCCGAGGCCATCAACCAGGCCCTCGGTCACGCCCGTATCGACGGTTCGGAGATCGACTACGTCAACGCGCACGGCTCCGGCACCAAGCAGAACGACCGGCACGAGACGGCCGCGGTGAAACGGGCCCTGGGCGCACACGCCTACGACGTGCCCATGAGCTCCATCAAGTCCATGGTCGGTCACTCACTCGGTGCCATCGGTGCCATCGAGATCGCCGCCTGCGTCCTTGCGCTGGTCAACCAGACAGTGCCGCCGACGGCGAACTACGAGACGCCCGACCCCGAATGCGACCTCGACTACGTGCCGCGTACCGCACGTCCCATGAAGCTGCGCAGCGTGCTGTCGGTCGGCAGCGGCTTCGGGGGTTTCCAGTCCGCGGTGGCCCTCACCAGAACAGGCGGGAGGACACGATGAACGTCCGAGAGGCCCGGCGCACCGTCGTCACGGGCATTGGTGTCGTCGCCCCCAACGGCACGACCACGGAATCGTTCTGGAAGATGACGCTGGAAGGGATAAACGTCCTCGGCCGCGTCACCCGCGAAGGCTGCGAACATCTGCCCCTGCGGGTCGCCGGTGAGGTCCGGGGCTTCGACCCGGTGGCGCTGGTGGAAGAACGTTACCTTGTACAGACCGACCGGTTCACGCACTTCGCGATGGCTGCGGCGGATCTCGCGCTCGACGACGCCCGGCTCGGCCGGGCCGACTACGAGAAGGCCCCGTTCGGCGTGGGGGTGGTGACCGCCGCCGGGTCGGGCGGCGGCGAGTTCGGCCAGCGCGAACTGCAACGGCTGTGGGGTCAGGGGTCCAAGTACGTCGGCCCCTACCAGTCCATCGCCTGGTTCTACGCCGCCAGCACCGGCCAGATCTCCATCCGGGGCGGTTTCAAGGGACCGTGTGCCGTCGTCGCCAGCGACGAGGCGGGCGGCCTGGACGCGCTGGCGCACGCCGCCCGGACCATCCGCCGCGGCGCCGACGCGGTCGTGGTCGGCGCGGCCGAGGCTCCCCTGGCCCCGTACTCGGTCGTCTGCCAGCTCGGGTACGAGGACCTGAGTGTCTGCGACGACCCCGCACGGGCGTACCTCCCCTTCACCGCCGACGCCTGCGGCTTCGTGCCGGCCGAGGGCGGCGCCATGCTCGTGGTCGAGGAAGAGGGAGCGGTGCTGCGCCGCGGGGCCAAGGTCCGGGCCGAACTGGCGGGCCATGCGGCGACGTTCACCGGGGCGTCCCGGTGGGCGGAGTCCAGGGAGGGCCTGTCCCGGGCGATCAGCGGTGCGCTCCGGGAGGCCGACTGCGCGCCGGAGGAGATCGACGTGATCTTCGCGGACGCGCTCGGAGTACCAGCGGCGGACCGCGCCGAGGCGCTGGCCATCGCCGACGCGCTCGGCGCGCACGGCAGGCGCGTACCGGTCACGGCGCCCAAGAGCGGGATCGGCAGGGCCTACTGCGGAGCGCCGGTACTGGACGTGGCTGCCGCAGTGCTGGCCATGGAGGACGGTCTGATACCGCCCACCCCCAATGTGGTCGACGTGTGCCACGACCTCGACGTGGTCACCGGCCGGGCGCGCCCCGCCGAGCTGCGGACGGCGCTCGTGCTGAGCCGCGGCCTCATGGGTTCGAACGCGGCGATTGTGCTGCGGCACCCCACCGACACCCACGCGTGAGAAGGAGAACCCCCTCATGACCAATCCACTGACGTACCAGGAGCTGGCCGCGCTGATGAAGAAGGGCGCGGGAGTCACCGTCGACCCGACCGAGATGGAGAGCCGGCCCGCGTCCGGCTTCGACGAGTTCGGCCTGGACTCGCTCGGCCTCCTCGGCATCGTGGGTGTACTGGAGAACCGGCACGGCCAGGCGCTCCCCGCCGACGCGGACCGCTGCAAGACCCCTCGTGAATTCCTCGACCTGGTCAACAACAACCTCGTGACAGGAGCCTGAAGTGTCCGGACACACCGAGAACGAGATCACCATCGCCGCCCCCCTGGACCTCGTCTGGGACGTGACGAACGACCTCGAGAACTGGCCGCGGCTGTTCAGCGAGTACGCGTCCGTCGAGGTCCTCGAGCGGGACGGCGAGAGCACGAAGTTCCGGCTGACCATGCACCCCGACGAGAACGACAAGGTCTGGAGCTGGGTCTCCGAGCGCACCACCGACCGCGCTGCGCGTACGGTCATCGCCCGCCGCGTCGAGCCCGGTCCCTTCCAGCACATGAACATCCGCTGGGTGTACTCGGAGGCCCCCGGCGGCACGAAGCTGCACTGGGAGCAGGACTTCGCGATGCGGCCCGACGCACCTGTCGACGACGCGTGGATGACCGACAACATCAACCGCAACTCCCGCGTCCAGATGGAACTCATCCGGGACAAGATCGAGCAGCGCGACCGTGAGCGGCGCACCGCCCCGGTCAGCGCCCGCTGACGTTCCGCCCGTCCGCCCCGCCGCCCGGCGGGTACCAGAAAGGCATCCTCTCGATGCACCATGCTCTGATCGTCGCCCGTATGGCGCCGGATTCGGCGCCGGACATCGCCGACCTGTTCGCCGCCTCGGACGGCAGTGAACTGCCGCACCTCGTCGGTGTAGCCCGGCGCAAGCTGTTCCAGTTCGGTGACGTGTACCTGCATCTGATCGAGTCCGACCGCCCCCCCGGCCCGGAGATCGCCAAGGTGCACCAGCACCCGGAGTTCAAGGATCTCAGCGACAAGTTGACCGCCTTCATCAGCCCGTACGACCCGAAGACCTGGCGTGGTCCGAAGGACGCGATGGCGCACGAGTTCTACCGGTGGGAGCGGGACTCCACCGCCTGAGCGGGAATGCGCGATTGCCCCGGGTCCGGCTCGAGAGCCGGACCCGGGGCGATTCCACGGCCCGTAGCTTCCACGGTCCGAGGAGCGAACGGGTCAGGCGGGGACGACGCATTCGAATGCGTGCAGATACGCATTGACCGGACTGATGTCGCCGACGATCAGGCCGGCCTCCGCCATTCGGCTCATCAGACTTTCCCTGGTGTGCTTCGCTCCGCCGACATTGAGGAGCAGCAGCAGGTCCATGGCCGTGGTGAACCGCATCGACGGCGTGTCGTCGACCAGGTTCTCGATGATCACGACCCGGGCACCCGGGCGGGCGGCCGTCATCACGTTCCGCAGCGTCCTGCGGGTGCTCTCGTCGTCCCATTCCAGGATGTTCTTGATGATGTAAAGGTCGGCCTGGACGGGGATCTCCTCGCGGCAGTCCCCGGCGACGATGCGGGTCCGTCCGGCGAGCGGACCGCCGTCCCGAAGCCGGGCGTCGGCCCGCGCCACCACGCCCGGCAGATCCATCAGCGTGCCGCGGACGGACGGGTGCTTCTCCAGCAGGCTGGCGAGCACGTGTCCCTGACCGCCGCCGATATCGGCGACCTCGGACACCTCGGCGAGGTCGAGGAGTTCGGCGACTTCCAGCGCGGACTGCATGCTGGAGGTGGTCATGGCCCGGTTGAAAACCTGGGCCGACTCGTGTGCGTCCTGGTGCAGGTAGTCGAAGAACCCCTTTCCGAACACCTCGGGGAAGACGCTCCTGCCGGTGCGCACCGCGTCGTCCAGGCGGGGCCAGACTTCCCAGGTCCAGGGCTCGGTGCACCACAGGGAGATGTACCGCAGGCTGTTCGGATCGTCCTCGCGCAACAGCCGGGACATGTCGGTGTGGACGAATTTGCCGTCCTCGGTCTCGGCGAAGATCCCGTAGCAGGACAGGGCGCGCAGCAGACGCTTCAGCGGCATCGGCTCGGCGCGCAGCTCCGCCGCCAGCTCCTCCGCGCCGGCGGGACTCTCTCCGAGCGCGTCGGCGACGCCCAGCCGGGCCGCCGCACGCACGGCGGCGGCGCAGGCCGCGCCGAAGACGATCTCACGCAGTCGCATCCCCGGATGCGGGGTGAGGGGGGTGGTGGTGATGGGGGTGGTGCTCACGGTGGTCATACCGTCTCGCTTCTCCTCGTGCGGGGGGACATGGGTCAGCACATTCCGGTCGGTGCGGACGTCGCGCATACGTTGCGGGCGAAGCTGTTGCGCTGTGCGGTTTCCTGGTTGGTCAGGTCCGCGGGCCGGTTGCCCATCGCCCGGTTGTCGCTGATGGTGTTGCCGGTGTTGTGAGCGCCCACGAAGCTCTTGAACAGCACGATCCCGCCGGAGAGCGGTGTGGCGCCCACGTTGTTCTCGACGGTGTTCGAGCGCACATCGGTGTCCACGGTGCCGGTGAGGATGATCCCGGAACCCTGGATCGCGGGCAGTCGCTCGGTCTTGACGCAGTACTTGTTGTTCTTGGTGACCCGGTTGTCGTGGATGGACATCGCCCCGGCCTGCGGCTTGCCCTCGTCGCCCACGACGAAGACGCCGCTGCAGTTGCCGGTGAGGGTGTTGTTGTGGATCGAGAGGTTGCGGACCCGGCGGGCGGTGAGGCCGATCCGGTTGTCCGTCAGCGTGTTGCCCTGGACCTTGGTGCCACGGGTGTCGGTTGCGCCACCCTCCTCGTCCACGGTGTTCGCGACGAAGATGCCGGCGTCGCCGTTGGAGCGGGCGGTGTTGTCCCGGATGTCGGAGCGGGTGGACCGCTCCTGGGCGATGCCCCAGATGCCGTTGGACCGGGACGTCACCTGCCGGACCGACAGCCCGTCGGTCCAGGAGGCCCAGACTCCGTTCTTCTTGAATCCGGAGACGGTCAGCGAGCGGATGCGCACACCGTCGACGGGATGTTTTGACGTGCCCTGGACGCAGATGCCGTTTCCGGCCTTCGCGCAGGCGTTGACTGCCTTGGTCCCGGTCCCGGTCGCGCGTGGCATGAGCACGGTCCCGGCCGTGGCACCCCGCAGGGTCAGGTTCGCCTTCTTGATCAGGACACTCTCGTGATACGTACCGGCCCGGACGTCGATGGTGTCACCCGGCCGGGCGGCATCCACCGCGGCCTGGATCGACTGGCCCGGACGCACCACGCGCACGACTGGGGAATCCACGGAACGGGAGGCAGCCGCGGTGCAGGCCGGCACAGCGGCGCCCACGGCGCTGGCCGCCACGGCGAGGCACAAGAGTTTGGTGTGACGTTTCTCCATGAGCCGAAACTATGGGCGAACACCCCTCGATGCCACGCAGGGTGAGCGGTTGGACACATCACGTGCCCGAATGGCTTACGTCGGAACAGCCGCCGCGCGCAAGTGGTGGACGCGCGGCGGCGCACTCGGGTGAGATTGCACGGCTCGGTGCCGGTCCTCGCACCCGGGACGGGCCCGGGATCAAGGAAAGGCGTTCAGGCCTGCGGTCCGCGGCCGGGCGCGACGATCGAGCGGGCCCACCGGTAGTCGGCCTTGCCGCTGGGTGAGCGCTGGATCCGCGGGGCGATCACCAGCTGCCGGGGGATCTTGTATCCGGCGAGACGGGTCCGGCAGTGCGCCTGGACCTCGTCGAGCGAGGGTTCGGCCGCTCCCTCCCGCAGTTGCACCACCGCCGCGACGTGGTTTCCCCACCGTTCGTCGGGCACCCCGGCGACCAGCGCGTCGTACACGTCCGGATGGGACTTGAGCGCCTGTTCGACCTCCTCCGGGTACACCTTCTCGCCCCCGGTGTTGATGCACTGCGAGCCGCGGCCGAGGACCGTGACGATGCCGTCCGCGTCGACGGTGGCCATGTCGCCGAGCAGTACCCATCGCTCCCCGCCCCTGCGGAAGAACGTCTCCGCGGTCTTGCGCGGGTCGTTGTAGTAGCCGAGCGGTACGTGGCCCCGCTGGGCGATCCGTCCCGGCTCGCCCGGCGCCACCGGTTCGTACGTCGCCGGGTCGACGACCGCCGTACGGGAGTTGACCTGGATGCGGAACCCGTTCTCCGGCCCCGAGTCGGCCGTTGCGGTGCCGTTGAAGCCGGACTCCGACGATCCGAAGTTGTTGAGCAGCATCACTGTGGGCACCAGCGACTGGAACTCCGCGCGCACCGAGTCGGACATGATCGCGCCCGAACTGGAGACGGAGAACAGTGACGAGCAGTCGGTGCCCTTCAGCGGCCCCCTCAGCGCGTCGATCAGTGGTCGCAGCATCGCGTCACCGACCAGGGACACACTGGTGACCTTCTCCTTCTCAACCGTACGGAGCACCTCCGCGGGCACGAACTTGCGGTGGACGACGACCCGCTGACCGAAGTTGAACCCGATGAACGCGGTCAGTGTCGAAGTTCCGTGCATCAGTGGGGGAGTGGGGAAGAAGGTGATGCCGTCGCCTCCCGCGGCGACCCGCTCGGCCAGCTCCTGTGGGGTTTTCACCGGGTCACCGGTCGGCGCGCCGCCGCCGAGACCGGAGAAGAAGAGGTCCTCCTGGCGCCACATCACGCCCTTGGGCAAGCCCGTGGTGCCACCGGTGTAGATGATGAACTGGTCGTCGGCCGATCGGGGCGCGAAACCGCGCCCGGGATCCCCGGCCGCCTCGGCGTCGGCGAACGCCACGGCATCCGGACCCGGGGCGCCCGCCGCCGGCGCACCGACCCGTACGAGATGACGGAGCTTGCGTGCTCTCGGTGCGGCGGCCGCGACCCGCTCGTCGAACTCGGCGTCGAAGACCAGGGCCGCCAGATCCGCGTCCCGGTAGAGGTAGACCAACTCGTCTTCCACATACCGGTAGTTGACGTTGACCGGAACGATGCGCGCCTTGAGGCAGGCCAGTACGGTCTGGAGGTACTCGATGCCGTTGTAGAGATGGAGCCCGAGGTGCTCGCCGGGGGTCAGACCCGCGTCGATCAGATGATGGGCGATCCGGTTGGCGGCGCCGTCCAGCTCCGCATAGGTGAGCCGCCGCTCGGCACCCGTACCGGGATGGTCGAGATACACGAGCGCCTCGCGATCCGGGACCGCGTCGACGACCGACTCGAACAGGTCGGCAAGGTTGTACTCCACCGTTCCTCCTGACCCCGGATGCTGAGTGGTCCGGCGGTCATTAGAGCGCCGACCGGCACAACTGGGAAGAGGCGCCGCCGAAGAAATCTGACTGCCTGTCAGAAAACTATTGAACTGGGCCCCCACCTACTGCAACCTGTTCTAGATCTGGAGACGGGAGGCAGGCAATGGGTGGTACGGAACACCTCACCGTGCAGCGCGAAGGCGCCACACTGGTGCTCACCTTGAACAGGCCGGAGGCGAAGAACGCGCTCTCGCTGCCGATGCTGGTCGGGCTGTACGACGGCTGGCTGGCCGCGGATGAGGACGACGGAATACGCTCCGTCGTCCTCACCGGCGCAGGAGGCTCCTTCTGCGCCGGCATGGACCTCAAGGCCCTCGCGGGCAAGGGCATGGAGGGCGAGCAGTACCGGGACCGGATGACGGCCGACCCCGACCTGCACTGGAAGGCGATGCTGCGCCACCACCGCCCCCGCAAGCCGGTCATCGCCGCCGTCGAGGGGTTCTGCGTGGCGGGCGGAACCGAGATCCTGCAGGGCACCGATATCCGTATCGCCGGTGCGAGCGCCACCTTCGGGCTCTTCGAGGTCAAGCGGGGACTGTTCCCCATCGGCGGCTCGACGGTACGGCTGCCGCGCCAGATCGCCCGCACCCACGCCCTCGAGATGCTCCTCACCGGACGCCCGTACAGCGCCGACGAAGCAGCCCGCATCGGGCTGATCGGCAGAGTCGTCCCCGACGGCACCGCACTGGAACAGGCCCTCGACGTCGCCGAGCGGATCAATGCCTGCGGCCCGCTCGCCGTCGAGGCAGTCAAGGCCTCCGTGTACGAGACCGCCGAGATGACCGAGACCGATGGGCTCGCCGCCGAGCTGAAGCGCGGCTGGCCGGTATTCGCGACCGCCGACGCCAAGGAAGGCGCCCGCGCCTTCGCCGAGAAGCGCCCGCCCGTCTTCCGGCGCGCCTGAGTCAAGGAGACAACCGTGCCCGACGTCCTCAGCGCACCACTGGTGGTCGAGTTCCCCTTCACCCGCTCCCTCGGCCCGGTCCAGAGCGCCTTCCTGACCGGGCTGCGCGAACGGACCGTGCTCGGCGTGCGGACCGGCGACGGAAGGGTCCTGGTCCCGCCCGTCGAGTACGACCCCGTCACCGCCGAGGAGCTGCGCGAACTGACCGAGGTCGCCACCACTGGCACCGTCACCACCTGGGCCTGGAACCCGGCCCCGCGCCGCGACCAGCCCCTGGCCACCCCGTTCGCCTGGGTGCTGGTCAGGCTGGACGGGGCCGACACCGCCCTGCTCCATGTCCTCGACGCACCGGGACCCGAAGCCGTGACCACCGGCATGCGGGTCCGGATCCGCTGGGCCCCGCAGCGCACCGGTGCCATCACGGACATCGCCTGCTTCGAACCGTACGAGAGTGAGGTGACGGCCGAAAGCGCCCTGCACAGCGGCGAGTTCGCCGACCCCGTCACCGGCATCGTGACCCCGGCCCGTCTCGACTACACGTACACCCCCGGCCGCGCCCAGAGCGCGTACCTCAACGCCCTCTCCGAGCAGCGCACCGTCGGCGAGCGCTGCCCGTCCTGTCGCAAGGTGTACGTCCCGCCCCGCGGCGCCTGCCCCACCTGCGGCGTACCCACCGCGGAACAGGTCGAGGTCGGCCCGCGCGGCACCGTCACCACGTACTGCATCGTCAACATCAAGGCGAAGAACCTCGACATCGAGGTCCCGTATGTCTACGCCCACATCGCCCTCGACGGCGCCGACCTCGCCCTGCACGGGCGGATCGGCGGCATCCCGTACGACCAGGTACGGATGGGGTTGCGGGTCGAGCCCGTCTGGACCGAGGGCGCCCGCCACCCCGACCACTACCGGCCCACCGGAGAGCCGGACGCCGACTACGACGCGTACAAGGAGCTGCTGTAGATGCGAGACGTAGCGATCGTCGCCTTCGCACAGACGGACCATCGGCGGCGCACCGACGAACTCTCCGAGGTCGAAATGCTGATGCCGGTCCTGCATCAGGTCCTCGACGCGACCGGCCTCAGGGCGCGCGACATCGGCTTCACCTGTTCGGGATCCAGCGACTATCTCGCCGGCCGCGCCTTCTCCTTCACCATGGCCCTCGACGGCGTCGGCGCGCAGCCACCGATCTCCGAGTCCCATGTGGAGATGGACGGCGCCTGGGCGCTGTACGAGGCATGGGTGAAACTCCTGACCGGCGAAGCCGACACCGCCCTCGTCTACGCCTACGGGAAGTCCTCGCCCGGTGAGGTGCGCGACGTCCTCACCCGCCAGCTCGATCCGTACTACGTCGGCCCGCTCTGGCCCGACTCCGTCGCGCTCGCAGCACTCCAGGCCCAGGCGCTGATCGACGCGGGCGAAACCGACGAGGCCGCCCTCGCCTCGATCGCCGCCCGCAACCGCACCGCCGCCGCGGACAACCCGCACGCACAGCTCGCGGGCTCCGTCCCGGCCGGCGACTACGTCGTCGGGCCGTTGCGCACCGGTGACTGCCCGCCGGTCAGCGACGGCGCCGCAGCCGTGATCCTCGCCGCCGGTGACACCGCGCGCGCTCTGTGCCCCCGCCCGGCCTGGATCCGCGGCATCGACCACCGCATCGAGGCCCACAGCCTCGGAGTGCGGGAGCTGACCGAATCGCCGTCGGCCCGGCTCGCCGCCGAACGGGCCGGGGCCTTCGAACGGCCCGTCGACACCGCGGAGTTGCATGCCCCGTTCACCTCCCAGGAGGTCGTGCTCCGCAGGGCGCTCGGGCTCGACGACAGTGTCCACGTCAACCCGTCCGGCGGTGCGCTCGCCGCCAACCCCGTCATGGCCGCCGGGCTGATCCGGCTCGGCGAGGCCGCGGCCCGTATCCACCGCGGCGAGTCCGACCGGGCGCTGGCCCACGCCACATCAGGACCCTGTCTGCAGCAGAATCTGGTCGCCGTCCTCGAAGGGGAGACCACTCATGTCTAAGGAGCCTGTGGCCGTCGTCGGCATCGGCCAGACCAAGCATGTCTCCGCCCGCCGGGACGTCTCCCTCGCCGGGCTCGTCCGTGAAGCCGCCGTCAGTGCGCTGCAGGACGCCGCACTGACCTGGGCGGACATCGACGCCGTCGTCATCGGCAAGGCACCCGACTTCTTCGAGGGCCTCATGATGCCGGAGCTCTATCTCGCCGACGCCCTCGGCGCGGTCGGCAAACCGATGCTCCGCGTGCACACAGCGGGCTCGGTCGGTGGTTCCACCGCGCTCGTCGCCGCCAATCTCGTCGCCGCGCGGGTGCACCGCACCGTGCTCACCCTGGCCTTCGAGAAGCAGTCCGAGTCCAACGCCATGTGGGGACTGTCGCTGCCCATCCCGTTCCAGCAGCCGCTGCTCGCGGGCGCGGGCGGCTTCTTCGCCCCGCACGTGCGTGCGTACATGCGCCGCACCGGGGCGCCCGACACGGTCGGCTCCCTCGTCGCCTACAAGGACCGGCGCAACGCGCTCAAGAACCCGTACGCACACATCCACGACCCGGACATCACCCTGGAGAAGGTGCAGGCCGCACCGATGCTCTGGGACCCGATCCGCTACTCCGAGACCTGCCCGTCATCGGACGGCGCGTGCGCGATGATCCTCACCGACCGGACAGGCGCCGACCGTTCGCCGCATCCGCCCGCCTGGGTGCACGGCGGCGCGATGCGCAGTGAACCCACCCTGTTCGCCGGCAAGGACTTCGTCTCACCGCAGGCGGGCAAGGACTGCGCGGCAGACGTGTACCGGCAGGCCGGGATCACCGACCCGCGACGGGAGATCGACGCCGTCGAGATGTACGTCCCGTTCTCCTGGTACGAGCCGATGTGGCTGGAGAATCTCGGCTTCGCAGCCGAGGGGGAGGGCTGGAAGCTCACCGAGTCCGGGGTCACCGAACTCGACGGCGACCTGCCGGTGAATCCCTCGGGCGGTGTGCTCTCCACCAACCCCATCGGCGCGTCCGGCATGATCCGCTTCGCCGAAGCGGCCCTGCAGGTACGCGGACAGGCAGGCGAACACCAGGTGCCGGGCGCCCGTAAGGCGCTCGGCCACGCGTACGGCGGCGGGGCGCAGTTCTTCTCCATGTGGCTGGTCGGAGCCGAACCTCCCCGCACCTGAGCCGAGCGCCGTCCCGGGCCGGCCGAGCAAGCCTTGGCCGCGGCCTGTCCGGGACCGCTCGCGGTGGCTAGGCTTTGGCCGGGACGACTAGCGGGAGGAGCCGACGTGGCGGAGAGCACCACCACCCAGCAGCCCTTTGCCGGCTGGGACAAGCCGGACCTCGACCTCAGCAAGGCCGACTGGCAGTCGGGCACACAGGGGGCCGGGGATGTCCAGATCGCCTTCGTCGAGGGATTCATCGCGATGCGCAACGCCGGTAAGCCCGGCAGCCCTTCGCTGATTTTCACCCCGGCCGAATGGCGGGCCTTCGTGGTGAACGCCCGCGGCGGCGAGTTCGACCTCACCTGACGGCGCGGCACGCGCGGAGCGGACTCAGGGCCACAGCAGTTCGCCCTCCCAACCGGCGTCCGTGGCACGGTAGTTGGACCGGGCGTGGTTGCGCTGTTTGTCGCCCTGCCAGAACTCCACGGTCTGCGGCCGCACCGAGTGCAGCGTCCATCCCGGCGGTGCGAGATCCGGCTCCCGCTCCACCCGGGCGAGCGACCGACGTACTGCCGCGTCACGCACCGCGAGATCCGTCAGCGGGCTGCTCTGCCGACCGAGCAGCGCCTCTGCCCCGGCCCCCGGTCCACGGGCCAGGAAGTCCGCGGCTCCGCTCGGCGCTGTCGGCGACGACGGGCCCGCGCACCCGCACCTGGCGGGCCGGCTGCGGCCAGTAGCAGGTGAGGGCTGCGAACCGGCGGTCCGCCAGGTTACGGCCTTTGACGCTGCCCGCGTCCGAGGCGAACTGCCAGCCCTGCGCGGACACGTTCTTGAGGATCAGCGTGCGGGCGGTCGGATTCCCGTCGGCACCCGGGCCGACTCCGCGGCGGCCGATGTCCGGGCGGTCGATACCTGGGAGGCCGACGAGGGGGCCTCGCTGCCGTACGGTCCCTGCGTGCCGCCGTCCGGACTCTCTTCGCGCACGCCGTACGCCCCGACGAACGGAGTCCCGCCGACGCCCGGAACCTGATGCCCGTGCCGAGGCACTCGACCGGCTCAATGCCGCGGCCGCAGCTGTCCCGACCGTCCCTCGTCCTGACTGGCCGGACGAGGGCGCCCCCCTCGTCTCCCACCACCCGACCGGTGCAGCGCAGGGACGCCCTGCCCGCCGCCCTGGCCCGCGCCGTGATCGGCTTCCTCGCCGGACCGGACCGCGCCGCGCTGCGTGCCTGTCACGCCCCACGGTGCGTGCGCTACTTCATCAAGGCGTACTCCCGCCAGGAGTCGTGCAAGCCCTCCTGCGGCAACCGAGCCCGGGTGGCCCGCCACCATGAGCGGCACCGCTCGTCGCACCCGTAGCCGGGTGAACCGCCGTAGCGTGGTGATCATGACTGGCGAACGCGACCTGCGAACCCTGCTGAGCGGCATGAGGCCGGAGCTGAACGCCGGCCGGTACGTCTTCACCACGGTGCCCGACGGTGCTGCAGCCGCCGGTGTCGCTCCCGTGGTGACGGTCACCGAGCGCGAGGGTCTGACCTTGGTGCTCCCGGAGGAGGAAGCCGTCGCCGCAGGGCTGACGTACGACTATGTGGCGGCCTGGATCACCCTGCGCGTCCACTCCGCGCTGGACGCCGTGGGGCTCACCGCCGCCGTGGCGCTCGCTCTCACCGACGCGGGGGTGAGCTGCAATGTGGTGGCCGGCTACCACCACGACCACCTGTTCGTCCCGCACGGACGCGGCACCGAGGCGGTGGGCGTCCTGGAGGCGCTGGCCGAGGAGTCGGGCCATGATGCGCCGGACAAGCCTTGGCCCGCCGGTCGGCCGTCCGACGTGCGCGGGCCCGGCTCCGCAACGTGAGCCGGGACACGTAACATGTCTGCATGTCCTTCCTCCGCCGCCGTAGCGCCGCCACACCCGCGGGCCCGGATTTCGACGTCCTGGCCATGGACCCGGGGGACTGGCCCGGAAACCTCGGCGCCGGTCTGCTGCCCGCACCCGACGGGAGCTGTCAGGGTGTCTTCCTGCGGTACGACCTGTTCGGCGGCCGCGGTCCCGCGATGATCATCGGCAACCTCCCGGAGGGTTCGCCCGCCCGCGAGACCGAGGAGGGCCAGGTCCCGTTCGAGGTCGCCCAGCTGCTGCTCGCGTTGGAGAACGACGAGCCGGTCGAGGTCACCGGCACCGACGACATGCCGGTGATGCAGGGTGACAACTTGCTGATCGTCCGCCGGGTGAAGCTGTCCGAGACCCGGATCTCCTGCGTCCAGTTCGACCGCAGCGACGGGGTGCTCGTCACCATCGCCAGCTGGGACCGGCCCATCACCGACGATCTGTACACCCTGCTGAAGCCACTGCCCGCCGAGCTGTTCCAGCAGGGCTGAAACGTCCCTGCCGCGGCCGTCCGCACCGATCCGGACGGCCGCGGGGCACTTTTGTCCAACCCTGAGCAGCCTCCGTCCAAGAGGCTGCTTTGTCACGCACCTTGTCCGGACAGTCGTCGGACCTTTAGCGTCGTGCGCCATGACGCCCGGGATGACGCGACGCACCACAGTGAAGACAGCCATCGGCGCAACAGGAGCCCTGGCGCTGGGGGTTCCCGCACTCGCCGGAACGGAGGCTGCCGCCAGTACCTCCGATGAATCGCCCGGATCGCAGGGGTCGGACGGGGCCAGGACGCTGGTGGACCCGGTGCTCTGGTACCGCACCCCCGCTGCCGACTGGGAACGCGAATCACTACCCATCGGCGGTGGCGCCCTGGGGGCGAGCGTCTACGGAACGCTCGCCTCCGAACGGCTCACCTTCAACGAGAAGACGCTGTGGACCGGTGGCCCCGGCTCCGCCCAGGGGTACGACTTCGGGAACTGGACCGCCCCCAGACCGGGCGCTCTGGCCGCAGTGCAGCAACGCCTCGACAGCGAGGGCGCCATCGACCCGGACTCGGTCGCCGCGGAGCTCGGCCAGGCACGCCGCGGCTACGGCGCCTACCAGGTCTTCGGCGACCTGCTGCTCGATCTGCCGAATGCCCCGGCCGCCCCCGACGCCTCCTACCGGCGCGCCCTCGACCTGCGGACGGCGCTCGCCACCGTCGCCTACACCCACCAGGACGTCCACCACACCCGGGAGTTCTTCGTCTCCCACCCCGGCAGCGTCATCGCCGGGCGGCTCGGAGCGGACCGCCCGGGACAGGTCTCCTTCACCCTGCGCCACACCTCGCCGCGCAGCGACTTCACCGCGACCGCCGCTGGAGACCGGCTGACCGTACGGGGCGCGCTGAAGGACAACGGACTGCGCTTCGAGGCGCAGATCCGGGTCCGTACGAGTGGCGGCCGCGTCACCGCCGGGCCCGACGGCACGCTGACCGTCACCGACGCCGACAGCGCCTGGTTCGTCCTCGCCGCTGCCACCGATTACGCCGACCGCTATCCCGCCTACCGCGGCGACGACCCGCACCGTGCGGTCACCCGCACGGTGGACGAGGCGGCCGGAACGTCGTACGAGAAGGTCCGGGCCGCCCACGTACGCGATCACGGAGCACTCTTCGACCGGGTCGCCCTCGACATCGGCCAGCAGCTGCCCGACCTGCCGACCGACCAGCTGCTCGCCCGGTACACCGGCGGTACGAGCCCCGCCGACCGGGCGCTGGAAGCGCTGTTCTTCCAGTACGGCCGCTATCTGCTGATCGCGTCGTCGCGGGCGGGTTCGCTGCCCGCCAACCTCCAGGGCGTCTGGAACAACTCCACCACCCCTCCGTGGTCCGCCGACTACCACAGCAACATCAACCTTCAGATGAACTACTGGCTCGCCGAGGCCACCAACCTGGCCGAGACCAACGCACCGTACGACCGCTACATCGAGGCGATGCGCGCACCGGGGCGCCGGACGGCGAAGGAGATGTTCGGGACGGCCGGCTGGGTGGTGCACAACGAGACCAACCCGTACGGCTTCACCGGCGTCCACGACTGGTCGACCGCCTTCTGGTTCCCCGAGGCCGCCGCCTGGCTCACCCGGCAGATGTACGAGCACTACCGGTTCAGCGGCTCCACCGGCTACCTGCGCTCCACCGCCTATCCCGCGATGAAGGAGGCCGCCGAGTTCTGGTTGGCCAATCTGCGCACCGACCCGCGCGACGGGCTGCTCGTCGTCACCCCCAGCTACTCTCCCGAGCACGGTGACTTCACCGCGGGCGCCGCGATGTCCCAGCAGATCGTCCATGACCTGCTCACCAACACCCTGGAGGCGGCCCGGACGCTCGGCGACGCCCCCGCCTTCCGCAGTCGCCTGCGGACGACCCTCGACCGGCTCGACCCCGGGCTGCGGATCGGCTCCTGGGGACAGCTCCAGGAGTGGAAGACCGACCGGGACGACCCGGCCGACGACCACCGCCACGTATCGCACCTCTTCGCCCTCCACCCCGGGCGGCAGATCGAACCCGGCAGCAACTGGGCCGAGGCGGCCAAGGTCTCACTCGGGGCGCGTGGCGACGGCGGCACCGGCTGGTCCAAGGCATGGAAGATCAACTTCTGGGCGCGGCTGCGCGACGGCGACCACTCCCACAAGATGCTCGCGGAGCAGCTGAAGAGCTCCACCCTCCCCAACCTCTGGGACACCCACCCGCCGTTCCAGATCGACGGCAACTTCGGTGCCACCTCGGGCGTCGCCGAAATGCTGCTGCAGAGCCAGTACGACGTGATCGAGATCCTCCCCGCCCTCCCGGCCGGCTGGCCGGAGGGATCGGTGCGCGGACTGCGCGCCCGCGGAGGCTTCACCGTCGACATCGAATGGTCCGCCGGGCAGGCCCGCCGTGTGGTGATCACGGCGGGCCGAAGCCGCGAAGTGACCGTCCGCAGCTCCCTGTGGCCGAGCGGCGAGAGGACCTTCAAGGCCCGTGCGGGTGGCCGCTACACGCTGGTGGCCGAGAGCTGAGCGAACAGTGCGGTGACCCGCGCCGCCGAGACTCCGCGCCCCGTGGGACCACTGAGGTGCCACGGGGCGCCGGTACCCCGCCGCAGATCTTCTTCGCGGTAGCGGCGGCAGTCCCGGTGCCAGATCAGGATGCCCGCGATCCAGTGCCTGAGCTCCTCCACGTAGCCCGCCAGGATCTCCCTGGCCCCGGCGTCCAGCCCGAAGTCGTCGTACAGGACCGGGAGTTCCTGCTCGGCGACATGAAGGAACTGGCGCAGCCGCGAGTTCATCAGGTCGTGCACGATCGCCACCGCCGTCGGATAGTCGACCCCGAAGAAGTTCTGCACGACCAGGACGCCGTTGTGCACCTCACCCTCGTACTCGATCTCCTTCTGGTACGAGAACAGGTCGTTGAGCAGCGCGGCATAGTCCGCCGCCGCGTTCTCCAGGGAGCGCAGCGGGCCGCTGCGGTAGATCTCCTCCGGCACCTTCTTCCCGTGACCGAGCCGGCACAGACTCATCGTGAGGTCCGAACCGAACGTCAGCCGCCGCATCTCGATGTAGTCCACCGGGTCCGGGATCCGGTTCTGCGCCTGGTTGGCCAGCTCCCAGAGCCAGCTCGCCGTCATCGACTCGATGGCCGTGCGGAACGCGCGCCGTGCGCGGTCGTCCATCGGGGCCGCCGTCCGCTGCCATAGATCGGCGAGACCGCGCTCCAGCGCATTGACCGGCTCCGGCGCCGCGGAGCCGTCCAGAGGCATGAACAGCGAGAGACGCGCATTGGCCAGCCGCGCCCCGGCCAGGTCCCGGGCCCGCCCGTGCACCACCGGGAACCAGTCGTCGCCGTAGGTACCCCAGGCCAGCCACCCCGAGGAGAGATCCAGCTCGTCCGCCGTCGCGTCCGGATGCAGACCCGCCGCGCACAACGGCAGATCGATCGCGACGAGCCGCTCCTCGTCCCAGATGTGCGAGCCCGGCACCCCCGGCTGCGCCTCCAGGATCCCCATGCGACGCGCCCAGTCGACGATCCGGACCCGGGCCCCGTCCAGATGCGGACTGAGCGTCGTACCGAACGGCAGGTCGAACTCGGGCAGCAGCGACGGGCCGACGTGCCGGTAGGGCACATGGGTGTGGCTGTGCAGGCGGGCCCGCTCCGACCGCGGTGTGAAGCGGATCGACGCGGCGGACATACCGAAGCCGAGGGCGGCCTCGCCCGCCCCGCCATCGTTCATGTAGCGGCTGGAGCGCATGTGCCACTCATGGCCGCCGGACTGCCAGTCCTGCAACCCCTTGACGTACGCGAGAACCGTCGCGGTCTCCGTCGGATCGAGTCCCTTCTCCGCGCACAGTGGCCCGAGTTCGGTGAGCGCGGTGTTCTCGAACTGCTGGAGCCGTGAGGTCAGCAGATCGTTCACCGCCTCGGCGGCCTCCTGGGTGGAGCAGTTCAGAAACGTCTCCAGCACCAGCACACCGTTGCTGTTCTCGCCCTCGTCCTCGACCTCCCGCTGGTACGAGAACAGGTCGTTCCGCAGATGCACACCGTCGGAGAAGGCGTCCCGCAGCACCCGCAGCGCACGTTCGTCGGCCACCGAATCGGGGACCTCGGCGCCCGCCGCGTACTCCACGAGCCCCGCCGACCACGGCGCGCCGCCCACCTTGCGGCGCATCTCGATGTACTCCACAGGGTTCGCGATGCGGCCCTCGTTGATATTGGCGAGTTCCCACAGTGACTCGTTGAGCAGGTTCTCGGTCGCCTCCGCGAACCGGGCCCGCCAGGCGTCGGACATGCTCGGCACAGTCCGCGCCCACAGATCGGCCAGCCCCGCCTCGACCGGGTTCGTCGGCTCGGGTGTCCGCGCCCCTCGTTCCATCGGCATGAACGCCGGCAGCCGGTCCAGATACTTCTTGCCGCCCTCCCGGTCCGGGGTGCGCTTGAACAACTCCAGGAAGTGGTCGTCGAAGAAGAACACCCACACATACCAGTCGGTGACCAGTGACAGGGCCTCCGCCGAGCAGTCAGGGTGGGTGTACGCGCAGAGCAGCGCGTAGTCATGGGAGTCGAGGTCCGTCTCCTCCCAGATGCCGGACCCTTCCACCATCCCTATGCTGCGCGCCCAGGACTTGGTGTGCTGTCGCGCCTCCTCGACATGGGGGTTGAGCCGCGCCGGATACGGAACATAGAAGTCCGGCAGGGTGAAGGGCTGAGCCATGTGCGTCCGGCCTTTCCGAGAAATTCCGCGCGGGGCCCGCGCGGACCTTGCGTGTCCGCGCGAGCACTACCCTTCGGCCGTCCGAGGCACGCACACCAGGAATTAGTCGCATAAAAGGTACGTATGCGTGCGGGGTATCGGCGGACCGCGGCGCATGCCCGTCCGCTCCGTAAAACTCAGGTAACGCCCCACCGCCACACAGTCGTTGCTTCCTGACCTTCGCAGGTCAGAGCCCCTGCCAGTGGTCTGGTCCAGTGGCTCGTCCGACAACCCGCCTTGCGCTCTTGACGCGCTATCACCTGAGGTCACAGAGTGTGCGCCCATAGCCGAACAGTGACATCGGACCACGTACGACTTTCGAAGCGCGCAGCTCCAAGAAGGGTTGTCATGACGTCCAAGCAGAGGACCAGACTCACTCTCGCCCTGACCACCATCGGCGCCCTGAGTCTCGCGCTGCTCTCTCCCGCGGCGCAGGCCGGTGCGGACGGGGTGCGGCCCGAGTGTCCCCGCGGCCTCGACTGCGACTGGGTCCCGGCGGCCTATCAGCAGACCGGCGATCCGGCCGACAAGGAGACGTACGGCAACTACGACACCGCGGACCGCCCGCACAGCAACAAGATCAAATTCATCGTTCTGCACGATACCGAAGAAGACTTCGACACCACCCTGAAGATCTTCCAGAACCCGCTGAATCAGACCTCGGCCCACTATGTGGTGCGCTCGGGCGACGGTCATGTCACCCAGATGGTCAAGGACAAGGACGTCGCCTGGCAGGCGGGCAACTGGTACGTCAACACCCACTCCATCGGCATCGAGCAGGAGGGTGTCGCCGTCGAGGGTGCCAAGTGGTACACCCCCGAGCTGTACAACTCGACGGCGAAGCTGGTGCGTTACCTCGCCGCCAAGTACGACATCCCCCTCGACCGGCAGCACATCATCGGCCACGACGGTGTGCCGCCCACCAGCACGGCCGGTACCAAGAACATGCACTGGGACCCGGGAACGTACTGGGACTGGAACCGCTTCATGGCGCTGCTCGGCAAGCCGACGACCGTGCCGAGCGCACCGAAGAGCAGCCCGCTCGTCACCGTCAGCCCCCGCTTCAAGGACAACAAGCAGGCTTTCCGCGACTGTGAGAAGAACGTCGACCTGCCGGTCCAGGGCAGCAGCGCCGTCCCGCTCCACACCGAACCGTCCACCGACGCACCGCTGTTCTCCGACCCGGGCCTGCACACCGACGGCTCGCCCGGCACGAACTGCGCGGCCGACTGGGGCAGCAAGATCAGCGCGACTCAGCAGGCGGTGGTCGCAGACCACGCGCCCGGCTGGACGGCGATCTGGTGGTACGGCCAGAAGGCCTGGTTCGAGACTCCCGCGAAGGCCCGGACCGCCGTGCCGACCGCCGGCTACGTCGTCCGGCCGAAGGCCGGCCGTACCGATGTGCCGGTGTACGGGGTGGCCTACCCGGAGAAGTCGGAATACCCGGCGGACTTCGCGGACCAGCGGGTGGGAACGCCGCTGCCCTACACGATCAAGGCCGGGCAGTCGTACCCCGGCGGGGGCGAGGCGCCGACCGGGTTCTTCTACGCGCCGACGATCGATGCGTCGTACCCGCTGGACCATGCGTACTTCAAGGGCGGGGAGAAGTACGTGACGGTGCAGATCGGGCACCGCATCGCGTTCGTGAAGGCGTCGGAGGTGGATGTGGTGCGGGTGCGGTGACGGCTCGGGGCTGAGCGGGCGAGGCCCTTCGGGGGCTCTGCCCGCGAATCCGCCCCCGCTCCGCGACTGCCGGAGGTGCTGACCTCAACAGGGCGCTGCGGGCCCGGTGTGTCGGCACCGGACCCGCAGCGCGCATCCCTCGTGGAGCCGCGTCAGCGAGTGCCGACCGCAGCACGCACGGCCCGCCGGGCCATCGCGCAGTCGTCGTGCAGCCGCCGCAGCAGCAGCCGCTGCTCCTCGCCCGACGACAGCACGCCCGGACGCTCCTGACCGCCGCCCGTAGGTGCGGTCTCCCGCATCGCCCGCTGCACAGCCGTCTCGTACGTACGGATCTCCCGCGTCAGTACGAGCATCAGGTTCACCAGGAACGCATCCCGCGCCGCCGGACCCGTGGCCTGTGCCAGCTGGCTGATCTGGCGCCGCGCGACCGGCGCGTCGCCCAGCACCGCCCACAGCGTCGCCAGGTCGTACCCCGGCAGATACCAGCCCGCGTGCTCCCAGTCCACCAGTACCGGACCCGTCGGCGACAGCAGGATGTTGGAGAGCAGGGCGTCACCGTGGCAGAACTGCCCCATGCCCTGACGGCCGCCCGCGTGCGCCAGGCCGTGCAGCAGCTTCTGCAGGTCACCCAGATCACGGTCGGTGAAGAGACCCAGCTCGTGATAGCGGGCGATGCGTGAGGCGTAGTCCAGCTGGGCGTCGAACAACCCGGCGGCCGGCCGCCAGGCGTTGACCCGGCTGATCGCGCCCAGCGCGGCCCGTACATCGGCCCTGGGCGGAGCCTCCGACGGGTGCCTCGTCAGCGCCGCCACACGTCCCGGCATCCGCTCGATGACCAGCGTGCAGTTCTCCGGGTCCGCTGCGATGAGCCGCGGCACCCGGACCGGCGGACGGTGCCGGACGAACGCCCGGTATACCGCTATCTCGTGGCGGAACCGCTCCGACCAGACGGGGGAGTGGTCCAGTAAACACTTCGCGACCGCTGTCGTGCGTCCGGTGGTGCCGACGAGCAGTACCGAACGTCCGCTGCGGCGCAGCACCTGGACCGGGTTGAACTCCGGGCAGATCCGGTGCACCGAGGCGATCGCCATCCTCAGTTGCGCGCCCTGCGGACCGGACAGATCCAGACGCCCGCTGAGCGGTGGGGCGCCCGGCCCCGCCGGCCGACGGGGTCGGACCGTGCCGGGCGCCGGCGGACCGGCATGCGGGGCGAGGTACGGTCCGGCGCCCGCCCCCATGGGACGCAGGGGCCGGGGCGGTGCGGACACGGAGGACGATGCTGTGTACATGGGCGAGACAGATCCCTTCGTGCGCCGACAAGATGCGTGCGCCGCCCCGGCCGGCGGCCGTTCGGCACCCTGGGGAGTGCCTAGGGCTGCCGGGCGGGGTGGCGCTTTCCTACCTGACACCGGTTCGCGGGTGGCAGACCATCTGGCGGACCCTGGCGAACCCTGGCGAATAGTCGCAAGGCATCTGACAGGGGGTTACTGTCAACTCAGCCGAGAACCTGGGGGCTTGACGTGACCGGAGAACCCAACACCCGTCTGTCGGATCTGTTCGGCCTTGCCGGCTGGTCCAAGGGCGAACTCGCGAGAATGGTGAACCGGCAGGCGGCGGCCATGGGCTACCCGCAGCTGGCCACCGACACCTCGCGCGTGAGGCGCTGGATCGACATGGGGGAGTCCCCCCGTGATCCCGTGCCCGAAGTGCTGGCAGCCCTGTTCACCGAGCGACTCGGTCGTGTCGTGACCATCGAGGACCTCGGGTTCGGTCGGCGCGGGCGTGTGGGGAAGCGGCAAGAGGTCGGGACGGAACACAATCCCGACGGTCTGCCGTGGGCGCCCGAACGGACGGCAGCGGTCCTCACCGAATTCACGGGAATGGACCTCATGCTCAACCGACGCGGCTTGGTGAGCGCGGGCGCCGCGCTCGCCGCAGGATCGACCATCACCGGCCCCATGCACGACTGGCTGCACACCGACCCCGTGTTGGCGGCCGACGCTCCACGGATCGACGATCCCCTCCACGCGGACCCGGCCGGCTTCGACCGGTACGAGGCCGCACCCATCGGGTCGGAGGAGATCGAAGCACTCGAACGGTCCGTCGAGGTGTTCCGCGCCTGGGACGCCTCCCGGGGCGGCGGACTCCAGCGCAAGGCGGTCGTGGGCCAGCTCAACGAGGTGGGCGGCATGCTCTCCTACCACCACCCCGACCATCTGCAACGCCGCCTCTGGGGTGTTGCCGCCAACCTCGCCGTACTCGCCGGATGGATGTCCCACGACATCGGCCTCGAACCCACCGCCCAGAAGTACTTCGTCATCGCCGCCCATGCGGCGCGCGAGGGCGGCGACCGCCCGCGCGCGGGCGAGGCGCTCTCCCGCGCGGCCCGTCAGATGGTCCACCTGGGCCGTCCCGACGACGCGCTGGACCTGATGAAGCTCGCCAAGTCCGGTTCCGGGGACATGGTGCTGCCACGCACCCAGGCGATGCTGCACACCATCGAGGCCTGGGCGCAGGCGTCCATGGGCCGCGGTCAGGCCATGCGCCGCACACTCGGCAAGGCCGAGGAGCTCTTCGTATCGGACAAGACCGATGTTCCGCCGCCCAGTTGGATGCAGCTGTTCGACGAGGCGGATCTGCACGGCATGCAGGCCCTGGCATTCCGTACGCTCGCCGAGCACGATCCGTCGGTGGCCGTCATCGCCCAGCGCCATGCCAAGCAGGCCCTGGAACTGCGCGCCAACGGGCGCCAGCGCTCCAAGATCTTCGACTACATCTCGCTCGCCTCGGCGTGCTTCATCGCAGACGACCCGGAGCAGGCCGACCGATACGCGCGGCTCGCCCTGGTGACGATGGGGGAGACCTCCTCGCACCGAACCTGGGACCGGCTGCGCCAGATGTACCGGCTCACCGGGCAGTTCGCCGGGTACGCGAAGATCGAGGACCTACGTGAGGAGATCAATCTCGCGATGCCGCAGACCTCCGTGATCAAGCGGCCGAGAAGCTCGGAGATCTGATCCAGGGGCGCTGCGACGACAGGGCTCCGATCACCCACCGTCCGATCACCGCACGACACGAGCAGGCGACTTCCGTCTGCGTCCCTGTGCTGTGCACTCGTGCTCTTGACCCGACCCGGGCTCACACCCCGATACGGGCGACCAGCACGCATGCGTCGTCCAGGCGCTCGGTGCCACCGAACTCCTCGACGACCGTCCGTACGCAGTCCTGTGCCGTGCGCGCCTCGGCGAAGCGCGGTGCGAGCGCGAGCAGCGCCTCCGGGCCCGCCCCCCGGTCGCTGCGGCGGGTCAGTCCGTCGGTGTGCAGAACCAGCACATCGCCGGGCAGCAGGGTCACTTCGTCCTGCTCGTACGCCACCGAGGAGGCGGCGCCGAGCAGCACCCCGTCCGGTGATGGCAGGGGTCGTCCCGCTCCGTTGCGGAACAGCAGCGGTGCGGGGTGGCCGGCCTGTGCCCAGGCGAGAGTGCCGGTCACGGGGTCGAAACGGCAGCACATCGCACTGCCGAGCGCGGGCTGCACGGACGCTTCGAGTAATTGGTTGAGGTGGCCCATCAGGGCGCCCGGCTCGATGCCCGCCACCGCCATCCCGCGCAGTGCTCCCAACAGCATCGCCATTGCCGAGGTGGCCGGGATGCCGTGACCGGTCAGATCGCCGACCGTGAGCAGTGTCCTGCCGTCCGGCAGTTCCAGCGCGTCGTACCAGTCGCCGCCGATCAGATCACTGGCATGCGACGGCAGGTAGCGGGCCGCGACATCCAGTGCGCCGGGTCCGCGCTGTGGGAGCAGCAGCGAGCCGCGCCACGCGGGGAGTACGGCCTCCTGGAGCTCGACCGCCATACGGCGCTCGGTCTGCGCCATGTGCTGCTGGCGCCGTAAGGTGTCGCCGGTCTGGCGCACCACGCGCTGGCTGCGTCGCAGTTCGCTGACATCCCGCAGGACGGCCCACATGGAGGCGGTGCAGCCGTCCGCGTCGAGAACAGGCTCGCTCATCATGTGCAGGGTGCGCATCCGGCCGTCGGTCCGCAGGATGCGGAACTCGCCGTCGATCGGCCTTCCGTCGACCAGACAGTCCGTCACCAGCGTGGTGAGCAGTGGCTGGTCCTCTGGGAACAGCACGGACGGAAGTTCGTCGAGCGACAGCGGTCCCGCCTCCGGAAGCCGGCCGAAGATCTCGTACAGCTCCTCCGACCAACTGACCTCGTCGGTCAGCAGATTCCACTCGGCGCTGCCCACCCGGCTCAGCAGCGCAGCGGCCTGCGGCTCGGCGACGGTCTCCTGCTGCACCCGCTCCGCGCCCTGTGCCGGCTGCTCCGCCGACCCGGGCGGCGGGCCTTCCTTGAGCTGTCCCAGATGCGTGCCGAGATCGTCGAGATGATGGACCGCCAGCTCACAGAGCGCGCGCTGCCAGCGCAGCTGAGGATCGTCCTCGTCGGCCAGCGCCGCGTCCCGCCGCACAGCATCCACATCTCCGCGCAGCCGACGGGTCCGGTTGATCAGCACGTCGACGGCGTCGCGCTCGGGAGGCTGTGGGGCGGGGCGGTCCGCGGACAGATGGGACGGCATCTCGTACTCCGATACAGGCGCGGCACAACCAGGTCTGAAAGGTGGACCGAAGACGACTGTGGCACAGGCTGCGGGAGCCTGTAAGTGGTTTGGCAACACTCGATACGTTGTTGCTTCTGGCATATGCCATAGGCCGTGCAGAGCCCCGGTTCTTCGAACAGCCTTGCCACCCACGGCCGTTGATGCAAGTCATCAGGCGCGTGCGGCTCGCCCCTCGCCCGTGCGCGTCGTTCCTGCGCGGGTCACCGCACCTGATCGGGGCATATGCGCTGGAGCCTCCGCCGCTGAGCTGACGCTCCGTCGGGCCGGGACGAGGGCGCACCGGGCTGCGGGGCGGTCCGTCACGTGTTCACGGCGGCGCTCCGCGACGGTGGTCCCGGCCTCGGGGCCGGTGCAGGGCCCGAAGGAGGTGAGGTCGATGTCCGGATGGCATGTGCACGGTGGATCTTCCCGATTCGTCGTGGGGCGGGCTTTCGGCACCCGGTGTCCGAGACGGGGCAACCCTCGTTTGCTTCCCTCCGGGCAGGCGTCCGCGACGGGAATGCGGCCCGGCCCTCTCGCGTTACAGCACCAGAACGAAAACGACACCCATTCCCACAAGAAAGGGATGGGGTCGGTGTCAGCGTCCGGAGGTGCCCATGGCACGCAGTGAAGCCCGTCCCGTCGTCACTCTGAGGTCGACCGCGGGCACGGGACAGACCTATGTGACACGCAAGAGCCGTCGTAACGATCCCGACCGGCTGGTCCTGCGCAAGTTCGACCCCGCCACCGGGCGGCACGTCCTCTTCCGCGAGGAACGCTGACCCGTCGGGTACGGCCGGCATCAGCAGTCCTCCCCATTCATGACGCCAAGGAAGGAACGCATATGAAGCCCCGCATCCACCCCGTCTCCCGCCAGGTCGTCTTCCGCGACCGCGCCGCGGGGGTGGCCTTCCTCACCCGTTCGACCGCTGACGCAGATCAGCGTGTGGAGTGGGAGGACGGCAACAGCTACCCGGTCATCGATGTGGAGACCTCGTCCGCGAGCCATCCGTTCTACACCGGGACCAACCGGGTGGTGGACACCGCCGGACGAATCGAGCAGTTCCGGCGCCGCTACGGAACGACGGTGCCCGCCGGACACTGAAGCCCCGTGCGACGCGTCACAGTCGGCGGTGCCGATTCCGTGGAACAGGGCGCGATGGTTTATCGTTCACCTATATGTGGATGACGCGCTGAGCGCCCACACCCAAAGCTGCCCCGGCTGGATTCCCCCGATCCGGCCGGGGCTTCTCGCTGTCCGCCCGTTCCTCACCCCCGGGACGGTCGCCCCGGCACCACCTCGGCGAGCAGGGCTCCCGCCGCCAGCGCCGCGGCGACGCAGGCAGCGGCGCCCGGCCAGAGCCGGACCGTCAACGCGGTCGCCGTCGCACCCACCACGACAGCGATCAGCCGGCCCATCACCCAGCCGTCCTCGCCGCGCAGGGACCGCAGCGCCATCCGCCCGACAAGCGACGTCAGCGTGCCGGTGAAGTAGTTGGTCGGCGTTGCGCGGATCCGGCCCTGAATCCCCATCGCCAGGGAGATCACCGCCAACAGCCCGAGCCGGTCCCCGTCGGACGTGATCAGCTCCAGCCCCCACAGCACGGCGCCTGCCGTGAGCAGCACCACCTCGACCAGTAGCATCATCGGCAGCCGCCACCGCAGCCCCTCACCCATCCACGCGCCGCACGCGACCCCACAGCCGTACGCAACGAGCGCGGTGACGACACGCAGTGCGACCCCGTGCTCCCCGACACCGGCGGCGGAGCCTCCCAGCAGCACGAGATTGCCGGTCATCACCCCGGCGAACACCTGGCCGAGACAGATGAAGGCGAACGCATCCGCAGCCCCGGACGCGGCGGACAGAAGTATCAGCGCCCACTCGCCCCATGGATCGCGTGCGGGATCCGCGCTGAACCGGCCGGTGGGCACCGTAGGAGTGGACACGCTGCCACCCTAGGGTTCCACTTCGTGAACCGACAGATACGTTCCGTGCGACTCCACAACTTCGGCGACGTCGGTGGATGCACCGGCGCCGACGGGTGCCCCGTCCTGCGGGGCCGGCTGACCGTTCCGACTCGTTCGGCAAGGTCGGGGGGAGGACGGCTCGACGAGGGCGGCATCGTCGCCGACGCCGCCCTCACCGGCCTCGCCGGCGAGCGCCTCCTCGCCGTCCGGCGGGCGGACCCCGAGGACCAGGAGCCGAACCGGCCCGGCTACGGCACGGCCCCCGCCGCCGTCATGACCCGCTTCCCGGCGGATTTGGCCGCCGCGTCCTGCTCCGTACGCGGCTACGTCGCCGAACTGCTCGGCGCGGACGACGAACTGGTGGCCGCGCTGCTCCGTAACCCGTCGGACCCGTCGGACCCATCGGCCTCCGTCAGCCCGCCGCGCGCGGCACGACTGTCGAGAGCACCTGACTCAGCGCATGCCAGTCCGCGGTGATGATGCTCGCGTGCTTCCCCGCCAACAAGGCGAGCCGGTCGAGGGCCTGAGCCTCTGTCGGGCTCGTGCCGTCGATGGCGGGCGCCACATTGTGGGCGTCGGTCATCACGACGAGATACTGGTTCCGGGCGTACCACCCCGTGTCGATGGACCCACCGGCGTACGTGGCGGCGTCCCCGTCGAAGACGACGAACCAGGGCCGGATACCCGCGTCCGTGTAGCGCCCTCTCGGGTCACCGGCCTCGGCCCGGTGCACAGCGGGGAAGGCGGCCGCGTCCCCCAGCCGCCCGGCCGCCGCGAGATCGCGCAGATGAGTGGCGTACTCCCGGTCGGTCCACAGCGTGTCGGCGGGGTTGCCCTCTTCGACGGTCCCGGGGATCAGCTCCACGACGAAGCGCCCGGCAAGCGCGGACCGGGCGGGCCAGCCGCCGGCACGCACCGCCTCGTCGAGCGTGGCGTGGCCACCGGCCAGATCGGCGGGCCGGAACAACGCGCTGCCGAGCTTGTCGGACAGCAGGGCGTCCAGCTGGGCGGGGCCCCGGCCGTTGTTGGCCTGGAAGCCGTCCTTGAGTTCGAGCTTCAGCACCACCGGCCGGTGCCCGGGGTGCGCGTCGTGCCAGGCTCTGATGTCCGCGAGGCAACCGGCCAGATTCTGATTGCGCGCCTTGGTGCGCAGCTGGCTCGCATTGGCGGCGTTCTCGCAGTTGTTGTCGTTGCCGATCGGATTGCTGTGCGAGACCCGCCAGGAACTGCCGAAGACATTGGTCCACACATCGAGTTCGAGGAGCGCCGCACCGGAGTCGAGTGCGTCGGCGAAATAGGGATAGGTGCCCTTCTCGTACGCGTTGTGCACACCGACACCGGTGGTCCCCGAGTAGGCGGACTCACCCGTGTCGGCCGAACGGGCAGATCCGGCAGTCAGTCCGACAGCGAGCAGACCGGCCGCCGCGGTCGTCAGCCCTCGACGCCATCCGTGTCCCATGTACCGTCCGTCTCCCATGACCCTCACCCTCATCGTTGATGCGAACGCGTCAAACGACTGGCACGATAGGAGAGTTGGGTGACGGGCAGGGGTACGGAAACCGGCCGTTCGGGTCCGACAGCGACGACAGGTCGTCATGCCCGGCCCTACGGCCCGGGCGCTGGGCGTGACGGAGCACGACGGGACCCGTACCGCCCTCGGTCGTGAACGGTCCGTGGACCGGGTGCGGGTCCGGATGCGGCCCTGGGGAGGTCCGACCGGCTGGGGCTGGTCCTCGTTCTCAGCGGCCGGGACGAAGGCATCGCGACCTGATGGGTCGACACGGCCCCGACCGCACCGGGCCGGACGCCACCATCACCCGGTCGGCCGGGTGCATCGGCCCCGATCGGCCGGTGACCGATTGCGGGCCGGCTTCCGAGGGCCCAGCGTGGGGTGATGACGTGTGTGCCGATGGCGTACGCGTCACCCGCCGAGGAGGAGCGACATGGCTGACGCCCAGTGGACGGGCCCCAGGGGAGCGGACCTTGGCGAATGGCTGCCCGTCCTGGACCTCGTCGAGCCGCCGGGACAACGGCGACTCACCGTCCTGGTGCGACTCCTCCTGCTGATCCCGCACTTCATCGTGTTGTTCTTCCTCCACATCGCGGCCTTCTTCACCGTCATCGTGGGATGGTTCGCCGCCCTGGTCCTGGGGCGGCTGCCCGGACCGGTCTTCCGCTTCCTCGCCGGATATCTCGGCTACCGGATGCGGGTCGGCGCGAGTGCGATGCTGCTGATCGACCGCTATCCGCCGTTCACGCTGACCCCGCCGCCGGACTACCCGGTCCGGATCGAGGTACGGCCGACCGAGCTCAACCGGGCGGCCGTCTTCTTCCGGCTGTTCCTGATGATTCCGGCGGCCGTTGTGCAGGGCCTCGCGTCGTCGGGCTGGTGGGCCCTGTCCTTCATCTGGTGGCTGATCACGCTCATCCTGGGGCGCATGCCCCGTCCCCTGTTCGAGGCCTCGGCCGCCACACTCCGCTACAGCATGCGCTTCTCCGCCTACTTCATGATGCTCACGTCGGCCTACCCCAAGGGGTTCTTCGGCGACGACGCCCTCTCCGTACCGGAGCAGCAGACGCGTTCTGCCACCCGGCCGCTGGTCATGAGCGGTGCAGGGAAGGCCCTGCTGACCCTCTTTCTGATCATCGGAGTGGCCACCGACATCACCACCTCCACGACAACCGCATGGACATCCGACACCGCCGACAACTGGTAAAAGGCCTGGCACGGAGTTCGGGCCAACAGGCATGATCATGCGATGACTTGGACAGCACCTGAAGCGAAGCGCACCCCTGGCTCCTTGGTCGCCGGCGAGCGGGAGATGCTCACGGGTTATCTCGGCTGGTTCCGCAGCACACTGCTGCAGAAGTGCGCCGGCCTGACCGGTGAACAGCTCGCCGAAAGGACCGTTCCGCCGTCCAACCTCACCCTTCTCGGGCTGCTCCGCCATATGGCGAAGGTCGAACGCACCTGGTTCCGGGAGCGATTCGCCGGACAGCCGCTGGACCCGATGTACGACCCGGCCCGGGGCAAGGACGCGGACTTCGAGGACCTGGACCCGGCCCGTGCGGCCGACGACTATGCGCGCCTGGTCGAGGAGTGCCGACTCGCGGACGCCGTCGTCGCCGATGCGTCGCTCGACGACACCTTCACACATGGCGGCGAGGTCTTCTCACTGCGCCTGGTGCATGTCCACATGATCGGGGAGTACGCGCGTCACATCGGCCACGCCGACCTGGTGCGCGAACGCCTCGACGGGGTGACGGGGGGCTGAGCGGCGACCCCGTCGCTGCTCCCGCTTCCCGCACACGCCGGGGACCGTGGCCGCGCCCGACGGGTGGCCGGCTGCCGGTCGGCACCTATCGTTCGCCGTTTCTCTCGAGCAGTCGCTCCACACGGTCGAACCTCTCGTGCAGCGCCCGAAGCTCGGCGTCGAACACATCCTCACCGTGCCGGGCATAGCGGCGAACCGCCCTGCCCACTTCCTGGGCATCCTGCTCGGCCCGGCCGACGAACCATGTGGCGATGGACGCGGTGACCATGCCGAAGGTGGTGATGCCGGCCAGCATCATCACCGAGGCGATCACCCGCCCCCATGCGGTCACGGGGTACAGATCCCCGTACCCGACCGTCGTCGCGGTCTCGATGGACCACCAGACGGCTTTGGGGAACGAGGTGATGTTCGCCCCGGGCGCGCCCTCCTCGGCGGGAACGACCAATGCCGCCCCGGCCAGCAGGACCGCGGTCGTGGCCGCCGACACCGACAGGGCGGCCCGGGCATGAAAGGTGCGCCACCACCGGTTGGTCAGTAGGCGACCGAGCAGAAGCGCGAAGAACGATTGCTGCACGGGCAGAACCCCCCGGGCTCCAGGCAGAGAGAAGAGTGAGGGCGACGCTACCGTCGAACGGTCCTGGTGAGCGGCCTGACACACGCCGGTCCCGGCCAGGAAACCGCGTCCCGGCTCCTCGTTACGGCACCGGCGTGACCGGACCCGTTCCGAGCCTTTCTCGCCTGCTGCGGCACAGAGCGCCGCCACCCGCTGCCGGCAGTGCCGCCGCTGTTCCCGGTGGCTGCCGGGATGACCCACGCTCCGCGTGGGCTCCCTCCGCCGCCTTGCAGCTGCACGCACCACGGTGACATCAGCCGCCCCGCGGCGGGCCGCTCCCTGATCCAGCCCGATCCGAACGAAAGACCCTGGGCGCGCCCGCCGTATGCCCAGCTGCCCCGGCCTACCGCGCGGCGACCGGCCGGTAGGTGCACACCTGCACGCCCGTCCCGCTGGTGACCGTGGAAACCAGTTGCAGCGTGCGTTGCGCACCGTCGTCGGGGAAGATCGTCTTGCCGCCACCGAGGATCACCGGCATGATCATGAGCCGAAGCTCGTCGACCAGGTCCTCGCGCAGGAGGGTGCGCACGAGTGTGGGGCTCCCCATGACCAACAGGTCGCCTCCGTCGGTCTCGTGCAGCTCCCGGATGCGGGCGACCGCTTCGTCGCCGGAGATACGCGTGGTGTTGACCCACGCCAGTTTGTCGTCGCCCAGCGTCGCTGACACGACGTACTTCGGGATGGCGTTCATCCGGTCGGCGAACGGGTCACCGGCTCGCTCGGGCCATGCCGCTGCCATCGTCTGCCAGGTGCGGCGACCGAACAGCAGCGCCTCGGCCTTGGTCAATGCGTCGTCGAAGGCACCGCCCACCACCTCCGGATCGAAGAACGGGTGCGACCAGCCGCCATGGGCGAAGCCGCCGTCCGTGTCCTCGTCGGGTCCGCCCGGCGCCTGCACGATGCCGTCCAAGCTCATGAACTCACTGATCACGATGCGCATGGGCTCGCTCCTTTTCGCTGTTCGGGTGTGCAGCAATGGAGACTGCCGCGCCGCGCGAAAATCATCGCGCGTGTGTGGCATCGGCGAGTGACGACTCCACGAACACGTGGGCACTGCCCGTGTCGGCACACCGGTGGGCCGTTGTGAGCGAGCGGTGGCAGGAGCGTTCGGATCTCGCCGGCCGCATCAGTCCAGCAGCAGCTCAGGATCGTAGAGATCGAGCCAGACAGCCAGATCCAGGGTGCGCTCCAGCCCGCGCCGCGACGCCTGGGTGATCTGCGGGAGTTCACGGTGCGCGGCCCGCTTCAGCCGGTCCCGGTCCACGAGTTCGAAGACCCGGTGGGAGGGTGCGGCCAACAGATCCTTGGCCTGCTCCTGCAGGGCGATCGCGTACTTCGGATCCTGTGTCGACGGATACGGGCTCTTCACCCGGTCGTACACCGACTGGGGGAGTACATCGCGGGTGGCCTCCCGCAGCAGGCTCTTCTCCCGTCCGTCGAACGACTTCAGCGACCATGGCGTGTTGTACACGTACTCGACGAGCCGGTGGTCGCAATAAGGCACTCGGACCTCCAGACCGACGGCCATGCTCGTCCGGTCCTTGCGGTCCAGGAGTACCCGCACGAAGCGGGTCAGGTGCAGATGACAGATCCGCCGCATCCGGTACTCGAAGTCGGACTCGCCGTCCAGGCGGCGGATCCCGGCTGTGGCGACCGCGTAACTGTGGCGGATGTACCCGGGCAGGTCGAGCGCGTCCGTCAGGTCGGGGCGCAGGACATCGGCGTCGTCCCCGAAGTGCTCCGCGAACTTCACCAGCCACGGGAAGGTGTCGGCGGCGCGGGCCTCCTCGTCGAAGAACTGGAGGTAGCCGCCGAACACCTCGTCGGCGGACTCGCCGGAGAGGGCCACCGTGGAATGCTCGCGAATCGCCTTGAACAGCAGGTACAACGAAGCGTCCATGTCGCCGAAGCCCATCGGCAGGTCACGGGCCCGGATCACCCGCGCTCGCACGTCGGGATCGGCGAGCGCCTGGGAGTCGAGCACGATGTCGAGATGCTCGGTACCGGCCGCCCGGGCCACGTCGTGCACGTACGGGGTGTCGGGCGTGGCGCGAAGCTCGTCCGCGACGAAGTTGTCGGCTTGCCCCACGAAGTCCACGGCGAAGCTGCGTACCGTCTCGCCGCGTTCCGCGAGATGCCGGGCGGCGATGGCGGTCATGGCGGACGAATCCAGACCGCCCGACAGGAGTGTGCAGCGCGGTACGTCGGAGACCAGCTGGCGGCGCACGATGTCGTCGAGCAGCTCGCGCACGGTGGCGATCGAGGTGGCCTGGTCGGCGGTGTGGGGCCGCGTCTCCAGGGTCCAGTAGGTGTGCCGGTGCAGCCCGTCGCGGTCGACGGTGACGACCGTGCCGGGCTCGACCTCGTGCATCCCGTCCCACACGGCGTGCCCCGGGGTCTTCACGAAGGCGAACAGCTCACGCAGCCCGTCCAGGGTGACCGCGCGCCGCGCCAGAGGGTTGGCGAGGATCGCCTTCGGCTCGGAGCCGAACAGCACTCCGTCCGCCGTGGGGGCGTAGTAGAAGGGCTTGATGCCCATGCGGTCGCGGATCATCACCAGTTTCTGTGTGCGGGCGTCCCACACGGCGAAGGCGTACATCCCGTTGAGCCGCTCGGCCACCGCGTCCCCCCACTCCAGGTAGCCGTGGAGCACGACCTCGGTGTCGGAGTCGGTCGTGAACCGGTGTCCGAGACCGGCCAGTTCGACTCTGAGCTCGGGGTAGTTGTACGCCTCGCCGGAGTACACCATCGCCACGTCGCCCTGCGGGGTCCGGGCCGTCATCGGCTGACGGCCGCCCGGCAGGTCGATGATGGCGAGCCTGCGGTGCCCCAGGCCGGCCGGCCCGTCGAAGAACGTGCCGCTGTCGTCGGGGCCCCGGCACGCCATCGTCGCAGTCATCGCGTCCAGTACGGCGGACTCGGACCGCAGATCGCGGTCGAAGGAGATCCAGCCGGTGATACCGCACATAGATGCCTCCTGCTTATGGCTCGACCTCGCGAGGCATCGCCGCGGATCTTCGCGCGCCTCTTTCGCGACAATCGAACAACATGTATCTCGCACTTATATGACGAGCGTGTGCCTCCCCGTTGCAATCGTCAACGCGACGACACCCCGATGGCTCCGGGAGCCCCGCCGTTCGGGTCTGTCGGGCCTACGGCGAGCGGATCAATCGATTCCGAGTATCTGTGCTGCGCAGGGATTGCGTACGACCGGGTCGAGGCCCGCACGCGCCCGTTCGGCCACCGGCAAGGTCTTGATCAGCCTTGATACCGACCGTGCTCTGCCCGGAGCACCTGCTGAAGTTCGCCGGTGTGCTGCTCCACCAGATCCGGACGCTGGTGATACGCCGCCGGAGTGTTCTGGAACAGGGCCACGCGCCATGATCCGGAACCGTACTCGGCAACCAGGGTCTGCACCGCATTCACCGCGGGATTCGGCTCGGACTGTCCCGGCGGCACCATCCCCGCTATGGCGCACAGCATGGCCACGTTGCCGCCCAGTGGCCGCACCTCCCGCACCTTCCACACATATGCCGCGGTCGGATGGTCGGCGAAGATCGGTGCGAGATGACGCTCCACCTCCGAGCCGCGCACCTGGCTTCCGTCGAACCCGATCATCGCGGCATCAGGGGTGAACAGCGCCGCATAGGCGTGAGCGTCGCGGCGGTTCCAGGCGCGGAGCAGCTCTTCGTAGAGATCCCGCACCGCAGGTGTTACGGACTCCTCATCGGGGCTCTCGTTCATGGCGCCGATCCTGCCACGGTCCGTGTCGCCGCGGGCCGCGACCAGGCGTCACCATCGCGGTGCGTCATGCCCTGCCCAAGGGTGCCGCGCTCCGCCTCAGCAGCAGCTCGCTGATCCGGCGCACCGTCGGCGAAGGGTGTTCGATTGGTGGCCGACCGAGCTTGAGTCTCCAGCCGGGGGAGACAAGAAGGTGGGGGCATGGACGGCGACACGCTCTACTCGATCGGCGACCTGGCCCGGCGCACCGGGCTGACGGTCAAGACCATTCGGTTCTACTCCGACCGCGGGATCGTGGCGCCGACAGGCCGCAGCCCGGCCGGCTACCGCCTGTACGACATCGACGCCGTTGCGCGCCTGGACTTCGTGCGGACTCTTCGCGCTCTGGGGCTGGACCTGCCCACGATCCGCAAGGTCGTGGACCGGGAACTGCCGCTGCCCGAGGTTGCCGCAGCGCACGCCGAAGCACTGGCGGTGCAGATCCGCACCTTGCGCCTTCGGCGCGCGGTGTTGACGGCGGTGGCCAGGCGCGGGCCCACCCCTGAGGAGATGGATCTCATGCACAGACTCGCCAAGCTCTCCGAAAAGGAACGCGGAGACCTGATCACCGAATTCCTCGACGACGTCTTCGCCCACCGGCAGGCCGACCCCGCATTCACGGCGGTGATCCGCACGATGACGCCCGAGCTGCCGGACGACTCCGAGTCGGAGCAGGTCGAGGCGTGGGTGGAGCTCGCCGAGCTCTCCCAGGATCCGGACTTCCGCGCCGCTGTGCGGCGGATGGCGGACGATCTGGCGGCCGAGCGCGCCCAGGGCGACACCGGGGTGGTGCGCCGCGACTTTGCCGCAGTCGTCCGTGACCAGGTCGGCCCTGCCCTGTCAGCGGGCGTCGCCCCCGCCTCGCCCGAGGCCGACCCTGTCGTCGCCGCGCTCACGGCTCATTACGCGTACGTCTCCGGTCACCGTGATGACAGCGATCTCCGACGCCGGCTCCTGACCCGGCTGGAGACTGTGAACGACCCGCGCAGGGAGCAGTACTTTCAGCTCCTCGCCGTGATCAACGGCTGGCCGGTCCCGCACAGTCTGACCATGGTGTTCGACTGGTCCATCCAGGCATTGCGCGCCCGGATACAGCGCGCCCGGCCGTGATCGCATCGCCGGTGAAGCGGTCCCGGGCGGCCGACGGCACCACGCGGCCCCGGCGGTCGGCATGTTCGCAGGGGCGATCCGGGTAAGGGCTGTGAGGAACAGCGCCGGACCGCATCGCCGTTTCATCCGGATCGGCGATGTGGTCGATGGCCCCGGACTCGCCTTCGATCCAGCGGCAGACCGACCACACCCACGGACAGCGGTCGGCCGGCCGCCCCATCGAGGTGCCGGACACCGAGTGGGTGGTTGAGGTACAGTTTTTGAGTCCTGTTGTCTCCGATAGAGGTGGACGTTGCGCATCTGAGGTTCGCGATCATCGCGCGGTACGGCATCGCCCGTACGCCCGTCACGCTGCTGCCGGCTTTCTTGCCGCCCGTGACCCCGCGTGGATGCGACCTCGGTGCATGAGCCGTCCCTCACCTTTCGGAGGGCGGCCACACCCCCTTTTCTTCCCGGTTCGGTCGCCGCGTGGTGCTCGCATACGAAGCCCCCTGTCCCTGCGCTTGTGACTGCGAGAATCATCATGACCAACCCCATTGCGCCCAGCACCTCCGTGACCTGCTCCGCCCTGTCCTTCCGGTGGCCGGACGGCACGACCGTCTTCGACGGGCTCTCCCTCACCATCGGCCGGGGCCGCACCGGCCTCGCGGGCGCCAACGGCACCGGCAAGTCCACTCTGCTGCGACTGCTGGCCGGCCAACTGCGTCCCTCGCAGGGATCGGTGACCGTCGGCGGCAGCCTCGCCTACCTGCCGCAGAACATCACCCTCGACACGACGCTCCGCGTCGACCAGGCCCTGGGCATCGCCGGGCGGCGCGCGGCGCTGCGCGCAATCGAGGCCGGAGACGTGAGCGTCGAGCACTTCGAGACGATCGGCGACGACTGGGACGTCGAGGAGCGGGCCCAGGCAACACTCGGCTCGCTCGGACTCGGCGACATCGAACTGGACCGCACGGTAGGCCAGATGTCCGGCGGGGAGACCGTTCTGCTGCGCCTGGCCGCGCTGCTGCTGGAGCGTCCCGACGTACTCCTGCTCGACGAACCGACCAACAACCTTGACCTGTTCGCACGCCGTCGGCTCTACGAAGCCGTCGACTCCTGGCGCTCGGGTGTACTGGTCGTCGTCAGCCATGACCGTGAGCTGCTGGAGCGGGTGGACCGCATCGCCGAACTGCGCTCCGGATCAGTGAGTTGGTACGGGGGCGGCTGGTCCGCCTACGAGGCGGCGGTGGCCACTCAGCAGGAGGCGGCCGGCCGGATGCTGCGGGTCGCCGAGGGGGATGTCCGCCGGCAGAAGCGCGAACTGGAGGAGGCCCGGATCAAGGCGGCGCGACGCCAGCGGCACAGCAAGAAGATGGATGCCGAGCGGCGGGCCCCGAGAATCGTCGCCGGTGAGCGCAAGCGGTCCGCGCAGGAGTCGGCGGACAAGCTCCGCGGTCTGCAGGAGGACCGTCTTCACGAGGCGCGCGAGCGGCGCGAGGAGGCTGCGGACGCGGTCCACGACGACGCCGAGATCAGGGTGAGCCTGCCCCATACCGCCGTGCCCGCCGGCCGCACCGTCCTGAGTCTGCAGGACCTGGGCCTCCGGTTCGGCAAGCTGCGCGGAGGCAATCTCCAGGTGCACGGGCCCGAACGCATCGCGCTGGTCGGGCGCAACGGAGCCGGAAAGACCTCTCTGCTGCGCACCCTCACCGGGGAGCTCGCACCGCTGTCCGGTGAGGCCAGGACCTTTGTGCCGCTGCGGTTCCTGCCGCAGCGCCTGGATGTGCTGGACGAGGAGCTGAGTGTCGCAGCGAACGTGGCACGCCTGGCTCCCGGCATCACCGACAACCACATCCGCTCCCAGCTCGCGCGGTTCCTGTTCAAGGGGGCACGCGCCGAACAGCCGGCGGGCACCCTGTCGGGCGGCGAACGCTTCCGGGCCGCCCTCGCGGCGTCCATGCTCGCCGCACCGGCCCCGCAGTTGCTCATGCTGGACGAGCCAACCAACAACCTCGACATGGCCAGCGTGCGACAGCTCACGAGCGCGCTCGACTCCTACCGGGGCGCGCTCCTGATCGCCGGCCACGACCTGACCTTCCTCGAATCGGCGGGCATCACCCGCTGGTTGCTCCTCGGTGAGGAAATCCAGGAGACGAGCGCCGAAGAGGTCCGCGACCTGCTCGAAGCGCCGGAGGCCGGTTGAGCGCCGCCGCGGGGCGGATGAGCCCGGAGCTCACTGGTCCGGCGCCTGCGTGGCCTCGGCGGAGGCAGCCGTGTCGGTGTCGGTACGCGCGGGCGGCGGCGGGGGCGCGGCCAGGTGCGCGAGCATCTGAAGCCGTTCCCCCGTGGGGGAGCCGGGCTCGGCGTGGTAGGTGATGAGCATCTGACCGGGGGCGCCGGGAAGCGCGAGTTTCTCGTAGTGGAGATCGAGAGGACCGACCTGAGGGTGGAGCAGGCGGGTGACTCCGCTCGTCTTCTGCCGTACGTCCTGGCGGGCCCAGAGCGTACGGAAGCGCTCGCTGCGCAGGCTGAGTTCGCCGATCAGCTGGACGAGCTCGGGGTCGTCGACGGCGGCTGCGCTGACCGACCGCAAATAGGCGACGGCCTTGGCGGTCATCTTGTCCCAGTCCCGGTAGAACTCGCGCAGCTCCGGCTCGAGGAATGCGGCTCGCATTGTGTTGATCCCCGGCGCGAAGAGGGGGTTGAGCGCGATGGCCATCGGGTTCGCGGCCAGCGTGGTCATGTAGCGGCCATGGACGAGGGCGGGCGTGATGGGCCAGCCGTCGATCAGGTTCTGGATGCTCGCGCTCACCCTCTCCGGGCGGGCGGTCCTGCGCGTGGCCGTCCGGGGCGAGTGGGCGAGCGCGTGCATGTAGACGCGGGCGTCGGTTTCGAGCCGCAAGGCGCAGGCGATGCTGTCGAGGACCTGGTCGGAGGGGTGCCGGTCGCGGCCCTGTTCCAGACGCAGGTAGTACTCGGCGCTGATACCGGCGAGCAGGGCGACCTCCTCCCGGCGCAGACCGGGCACCCGTCGGCGCTCTCCGGCGGGCAGTCCGACATCCCCGGGGCGCACCTGTTCGCGGCGGGCTCGCAAGTAGTCACCCAGCTTGCTTGCTGTTGCCATGAATCCCAGGGTAGGTCCCGTCGGCCGCCGGATCCTGTCCCTGTCGGTACCAGGGACAGCGGGGCCTGGCAGGTCTGGCGGGCCGAATCTAGCGTGAACAGGAAGCAGCCGCAGGCACCCGGAGTCCGGCTGCGGCACACAACGCCACGCGAACAGAAATGAGCACGTCGCACCATGGCCGACCTCCTGCGTACGCCTTTCGGATTCTCCTCCACCGCCGACGACGTGATCGCCGGGATCGACCTCACAGGACGGCGTGCGTTGGTCACCGGCGCGACATCCGGAATCGGGGTCGAGACCGCGCGCACCCTGGCCGCAGCGGGCGCCGAAGTGGTCCTCGGAGTCCGGCGCCGAGAAGCCGGTGACCGCATCGCCGCACAGATCACCGAACGGACGGGTAACCCCCTGGTGAGCGCCCGTGCACTCGACCTCGGCGATCTGCGGTCGGTGGCCGCCTTCGTCGCGTCCTGGGACGGCCCGCTGCACATCCTGATCAACAACGCCGGGATCATGGCGCTGCCCGAGCTGGAACTGACCCCGGAAGGGCACGAACTCCAGTTCGCCACGAACTACCTCGGTCACTTCGCCCTGACCAGTGGCCTGCACGACGCACTCGCCGCGGCTTCCGGCGCCCGGATCGTCTCGGTCAGCTCGAGCGCGCACCAGTTCTCGCCGGTGATCTTCGACGACCTGGACTTCCGGTACCGCCCCTACGACCGGTGGGCGGCCTACGCCCAGTCCAAGACCGCCGATGTGCTGCTCGCGGTGGAAGCCGACCGTCGGTGGTCGCACGACGGCATTCTCGCCAACGCCCTCAATCCCGGGGCGATCGCCACCGGGCTGCAGAAGCACACCGGCGGCCTGCAGACCCCCGTCGACAAGCAGAAGACGCCCGCGCAGGGGGCCGCCACCTCCGTGCTGCTCGCCGCATCGCCCCTGGTCGAGGGTGTCGGCGGGCGCTACTTCGAGGACTGCGACGAAGCCCCGGTCCTGCGTGGCAAGCCCGTCATGTTCGGCGGCGGAGTCGCCCCGTGGGCGCTCGACGTCCACAACGCGGAGCGGCTGTGGGACACCTCGACCGAACTCGTCGCACGCGCCACGATCGTGCGCTGAGACCCTGACGGTCTCCTTGCGGATCGCTCTCACCGGCCCCACCGCGTCGACAGCGAGGCCGGTCGCCGGTCATCGCACGGTCACGTCGCAACCATTTTCGGATGGCTGCGACGTGACCGTGCGAGCTGCATCAGAGTCAGAGGGTGGGGAGACCTGTCTCGGAATGCGGGGCTCCGATGTGCGGCTTTGCCGTCTCCGTGGCCCGTACGCGGGTCGAATCGATGACCACCGGTGAAGGATCGGCGGACCCTGGTCGGCTGTTGCGTCCGACTTCGCCCGATGAATTCTCCCCGCGGACCTCGGTCCGGGGCCGGACCGGGAGCGGCGGACGGTGCACGTTGGTTGTCGGAACCTCGGAGTAGGGCGGCACCTGCTGCGCCGCGCCCCCGCTCTTCAACACGTAGATGAGCGCGGCGATGACGGCGTCCTCATCGACGGTCGGTGTCCGGGAGACCTGCGGGCGCGTTCTCACCGACGGCAGCAACGGCCGTGCGATCTCTCGCAATCCGCCCGGAACACTCCATCCACGTCGCCCGATTTCCTTGATCCGCTCCAGGGCGTACGCGTGGTCCGTGTGTCCGTCTCCGACCGGAAGCGCCAGGGCATCCCTGCGCTCCTGGATGCGCTCGAACTGGCAGATGATGTCTGCTACTTGGGACGGGTCTTTCAAGGATCCGGTGGCGAGCTGTTCCTTTGCCTCCAGAAGTTCGCGGTACATCGCCCCGTATGTGCTGCACAGCTTGATGGATTCGTCCCCGCGATCGCTCAGGCCGATGGCATGAGGGGCGACGATCGTCAACGCGGCGACACCCGACAGCACCGAGATGAGCACCTGAGCAGTGAGGTGCGAGGACTCTCCGATGACGGGCCAGGCCAGGAGCCCTGTGATAAGGCTGAGTGCTGCGGCGGTGGAGGTGTACAGACGGACCTTCTGCACCAGCCGAGCCGCTTCCCTCGGCATTCTGTTCGCCCAGTAGCCGGCACTTTCGATGCTTTCCTCAAGCCGCTGCGACATTGCTGCGTCAGCCGGGTTCTTCGACCCTCTGAAAATCTTGGACAGGAGTTTCATGACACCTCTCACGATCGGAGGGCGGTGGGTGAACAGTGACATCCCCGGCTCGTGGTTCCAGACATCAACGCACATACAGTCGGTTTAATAACCTGGGTGGAGTAGTAGGGGGTGTTTCGGCTGCTCCGTCGGTGGTCGAGCCGCTCGTCATCCGAATCCGTGACCGCGCTCGCAGACCGCGGTAGCTGCCGGGGATGGTTGCCCCACCGGGTCGTGTCCGGTCGCTAGGTGCTCCGGCGGGCCGCGTGCGCATTTCGTCACGCGTTCGGCGGTTCCTTTGCACGCGGGCCGTCATGTATGGGTTCGGGTTCGAGTCCGCCGTCCGCGACACACTTATGCCCAGTTGACGCTCGAAATGGCATAGAGGGTGTATAGGAGACACCGGGCCCGGGCCGCACATGTATGTGGCCCCCCGGAGGAGGCAACCGCCGAGAAGCTCCCCATGGGGAAACCCCGGCCCGATTCCGACGGGCCGGGGTTTCCGTGTTGTGCGGGTGGAGCTGTTACCACTCGCCGCGGTGTTCCCTGACCACTCGGAAGCTGCCCACGACGCCGTTGCGGACCTTCACGCCGCCGTGGATCTGGCGGGTGAAGACGCCGTTGCTGGTGCTCCAGGGGCCGACCGTGGCGACAGGGGAGCCGTTGTCGCAGGTCGCCCCACGGAAGACCTCGACGGTGTGACGGCTGTCGTTACGGACGTTGAAGCTCCGCGAGCCCAGCCCGCTGACCACAGTGATGCAGCCGTCCGGGCGGCCGGAGTACGTCCGCTCGTTGAAGTGGATCCTTCCCTCGTAGTAGTGGCCACCGCCGCCGCCGCCGTAGCCGCCGCCGCCGTAGCCGCCCTCGTTGCCCTTGCCTTCGTTCCCCTTCGCCGTTCCAGTGGTTCCACCGTCACCGCCGAAGGGGGCCGCGGCAGGAGCCTGGATGGACGGGGCCGCCTGGGTGGAGCCGGCGGCCGATGCGTAGGTGATACCAGTTGTAGCGAGAACCGCGGCGCCAACTACAGCGGCGGTCACTGCGACGGTACGCGTGGTCATGTCACTTCTTTCTTCTCAGAGACGTCGACTGGGGTGCCGACCTGTGAATGAAAGTACGGATAGTCGGTTTATCTGCCAAATCCGACATGCCGGAAATATGAATACTGTCACTCAATCGGCAGCATGCCGCTGGTCCCGGCGCGGCGCAGGCGCACACCCGCACCGTCCTGAACAACCGTCATCGGCGTCCACATCCCGCCCTCTTGACCGCTGCTGCGGCCTGTCGCACATCTCCTGCCGCACCATCACAACGACACCTGGCGACAGGACCGGCCCGGTGGTTGAACTCGTAGTTGCAGGTACGGGTGCAGCGGGCGGGAGTCCGGGCGAGCGAGTTGAGTCCGCATCCGCCGATGCCGACCTCCTCCTGGCGCTGTCCGGCGTGGTATTCCATGCGAACCTCCAACAGAATGATCAATGGAGTGATTGGATCCCACCCGGTGTCAGGTCACTTACGTTGCGGGGGTACTGGGATGGCGCGCGGAGATGCCCTACGAAGCACGTGACAACGTGTGGGATGTGATCGAGTTGCTCTTGCACCCGCCGAGAGGTCACCGGCTCGATACGCTTCGGCCCCACCGCGCCCGTCGGCACCTTCACCCTCGGACGGCCGCACCGTCGTCGTCACCGTCCATCAGGAGCAGCCCATGACCACCGAGCAGGAAGCCCGCGACGCCATCCTTCACGCGTTCGGCGACACGGCACACGTCGAGGTGGAGACCTTCCCCGGCGGAAACCTGTCCATCACCATCACCAAGGGCAAGCACGCGGCAACCATCGACGGACACCCCGAAAGTGGGTGGGGCTGGACCGTGGACCCGGGCGAGGACGACGGTTTCAGCGGTCACGAGAACGTTGCGACCACCCTCGACGAGGCGCTCGCCGACGTGCGCGCCGCACTCGTCTGACCCGGCGGGCCAGAGGCCACGGCCCCGCCTCGTCGTTCGTCTCATCGAGGCAGCGTGACTCGGCAGCAGGCCGGGGCCGAGGTCAGACGCGCGGGCCCCGTCGATTCACGCAGTACGAGATGGGTGGTGAACTCCACGTGCAGAGTGTCCACGGTGTGGCGCTCCAGCAGCCGCATCAACAGTGAGACGGCCATCCGGCGCGTCTCCTCCAGGGGCTGACGAACCGTCGTCAGTCGAGGCACAGTGCTGCGGCCCGGATCGGTGTCGTCGAACCCGGTGATCGACAGATCGTCCGGCACCCGCAGATTTCGTTCGTACGCGGCCCGCAGGGCTTCGACCGCCGTCCTGTCGTTGTACGCGATCAGCGCAGTACGCTCGGGCGTGGGAGGTCTCCGTCAGCGACGACGGAACCACCGGGCACACCGCGGCCACTACCGGAACCGGCCGGCTCACCCACGTCGATCTGCGTCCCACCACCGCGCCACGTCCGCGTGACAGCGACCGGCACCGCCGCAACTGGTGGAGCCTGGCCGACGTCGGCCTCTACCGCTGACCACGAGAACCATCGGCTGCCGGCTCGGTCTGTGGCATCAGCCGTGCCGGTGGCAGGTTCTGTGGCATCAGCCGTCCCGGTGGCAGATGGGGCGTGGGGCCGGAGGGCGCCACATCCGCAGAGGGCCCCCCGCGGCAGCGGCGTACAGAATGCCCGCGCAGGCCGCCAGTGCCCTGCTGCCGCCGGACGGGCCCGGCGAGGGGTGGTCCCTGAAGGCGGCGGGGCCTGCCACCGGCAGCCGGGTGCGGAGTCTGCCGTCCGCGGTCACCGCCCACAGCCGGCTGTTCATCGTGGTGAGCGCGACAGCGCCACCCGCGTCCCCGAGCACCTGCCAAGGCTCCTCCGGCCGCAGCGCGGACAGGTGATACAGGGTGTCGTCGTGCGTGGTGACGGCGAACACCCCGGCGTTGCACAGGGCCACCGCGGTGGTGCCCGGCGGCACACTGCCCACCTCATGCCAGGGGGCCGGGCCCGGAACCGCCTCCCGGCGCAGCAGCCGCCCGTCGTCCGTCGTCGCGTACAGCTCCAGCGGCAACACGCCCGCCGCCTCGCGCGAACTGGCAAGACAGACCACACCGGCGGCGTCCCCGACCGGGCGCCAGGGCAGATTCTGGCCCGACGGCGCCCGGCACAGCAGCCGGCCCGCGCGGTCCGCGCCGAACAGCGTTCCCTCACAGACAGCGAGGGCATGCACATCGGCCGGGTCACCCGCCCTGTCCCAGCCGTCGGCGGGAGCCGCCCCGCTCAGCCGGTCCAGCACGTTGCGGGTGATGCGGTCCACGACAGGGTCGTCGCTCACCACGCTGCCCCAGTTGATGGTGGCCGCGTTGAACACCGTGCCGGCGCCGAGCCGGAACACCCCCATCGTGGCCGCGCCACCCTGCCCGTAGTCGCGCCAGTGGCGCAGGTCCGCGGTGGCGAGCACCACGAAGGAGGACGGCGTGGAGTCGCTGCCGGTCGCCCGGGGGACGCCGCTGATCCACTCCACCTCGCAGGCATCGGTCTCGTATCCCAGTGCGCCCCGGGCGAACTGCTCGCCGTCGGTCAGCCCCGTACCGTCGAAGACCCAGTGCCCGGCGAACCGGGCCGTGTACGCGTCCTTGCGCATCACAGCCATGCCGTCGCCCCAGGCTCCCGCGCCCCGGCGGAAGCTCACCCCGGTCATCGCGTTCTCCGGACGGTCGACGGGCGCACTGGACCATTCGACGGTCACCCGGCGCGGATCGATGTTGCTCATCGGGTCCTCGGGGGCGTCCCGATGACAGACCATCGTCCGCAGACCGTCCTCCAGTCGCATCTGCCACCAGGCCGTGTTCGCAGCGAAGAAGGCGAGGTTGCCGCCCTGCCGGGCGAAGGTCTCGACGCTGTCGCGCATCTCCATCGACCAGTACTCGTCGTGCCCGTTCACGACGAGCAGCCGGTAGTGGGACAGCAGTTCGTCACCCCTGTGCAGATCGAGACCGGAACAGAACTCGGCCGGGTAGCCGGCCGTGGGGAGCCAGCGCAGCAGCCCCTCCTCCCAGCGCTCGGGGGGCGGGCCACCGCCGGGCGAGGCGAAGGACACCCGGGCGGCACGGTCCGGCTGTTCGGTGAAGTAGAGGCTGCGGCCCGGCTGTCCGGCGTGGGTGTAGGCACGCCAGGTGGCGAACGGCACGGAGACCAGGATCGGGGATCCGGCACCGGGGCGGGCGGCACGGACGGCGAACCAGACGTCGTGCTCCGGCTCCTCACCCGGCGGCAGGGCGGGCGGCGTGTGCCCGTCGCGGTGGAACGTGGCGCGGTAGAGGGAGCTGGGCCAGGTGTCGGGGACGTCCAGGGTCCAGTCGGGGCCGGAGATCGTGGAGGAGAGGCGTACCTCGTCGGTGACCTCGTCGCTGATGACCACCCGGCAGCCGACCGGGCCGCCCTCCGGGGCCGACAGATGGAAGGCCAGCTGCCCGCCCTGGACGCAGGACGTCCGGTCCGCCCAGGCCCGGATCCCGGATGCCTCCGCAGGCTGCTCCCCGGACGTCATGGCCGCTCCCTTCCCGATGCGGCCAGCAGGTCGGGAAGGGCGGCCACAGCGGGCTCTTCTCCCGCCGCGCTCGCCACGATGAGCTCCTCCATCGCGTACAGCTGCGCGCGGATGGAGTCCGGCGGCAGGTAGGCAGTGTCGGCGGTGAGTGCCACCGCCAGCGCGCCCCCCTGCTCCGTGATGTGCAGGCAGTAGCGGCAGGCCACTTTGTCCTGGGTGGCGGGGAAGCCGAACCGGGTCTCCCGCTGCGCCGCACGCAGCTCGTCCGCGCCGGGCAGCGGATCGGTGGGCCCGGGGCGTTCGACCAGGCGCATGTCGTTGAAGCAGCAGTACGGGTGCACCTCGGCGCCCCGCTCCGTCCGCATCCGTTCGCCGAGACGGTCCCACTCCACGGGGTCGTACGCAGCGGCCCGGTAGGCACGCAGCGCCGCCCGGTAGGCGAAGGGCAGCAGGTCGGTGAAGGCCGAGCCGCTTCCCGCCGCGTCCAGGTCCAGGACGAACAGGCCGTCCTGGGAGAGCGTGGAGACCAGATCGCGGTGGGCCGGGGCGGTCCGGTTGGCGGCGATCGGCATGACCGCAGCCGTACGGTGCCCGTTCGCGGCGGCAGCCAGCGCGGCCGAAGCCGCGAGCAGCACGGTCGACCCGCTGACCCGGTGTGCGGAGGCGGCGGCGTCCACGGCGCGGGCCAGGGCGGTGGACACGATCCGGCCGGTCCAGAAGCGGGGGGTGCGAGGAGCGGCGATCCGCTCGGGGAACATCGTCGGGGGCGCGGCCCGATAGCCCGCTTCCCAGTGTGCCAGCGCGGCCGCCCCGCGACCGGCCCCCGCGTCGCCGTGCTGAGCGCGTGCCAGGTCCATGGGGGTCGTGGTGGGCGGGCGCCCGGCCGAGCCGCGCCGGACCAGCAGCCTCAGATCCCGTACCAGGACTTCCGCGCCGTGCCCGTCGGCGGCCAGATGGCAGAGCACCAGAACGGCGTGCGTGACCCGGCCGCCGCTGGTGACCAGGGCGGCGCGCAGGGGCCACCGGCCCGCGTAGTCGAAGCGGGTGGCCGACAGTTCGTCGACCAGCCGCTGAGCCGCATCGGCCGCGCTGTCCGGGTCGGGTGCGTCCACGACGGTGATCGGCAGGCGGCCGGCGGCCACGAGCCGCTGGCCCGGCTCGCCGTCGGCCACAGACAGCTGTGTACGCAGGGCCTCATGACGTTCCATCAGCCGGGCCAGCGCCTGCGCGACCTCGGTCGCGGCGGCCGGGCGACCGCGGTCCGCCAGTGGCAGTACGCGACCGATGTTGAAGTAGTGGTCGTTGGGGGCGGTGCGGCCGATGGCGTGCCAGATCGCCCGCTGCCCCCAGGTCAGCGGGGCCCGTCCGGAGCGCTCACCGCAGAAGTCCACGGTGATCGTCGTCGGAGCGGCGGCGGTCCGCGGACCCACGGAGTCAATCATCGCCCCGCCCCGCGCCCTGCTCGGCCAGGTGGCCGACCAGATCGTCGAAGTCGTCCAGCATCAGCACCGGCCCGTCGAGATCCAGCACGACGCCGAAGTCGTCCTCCAACGCGTCGATGAGCCGCAGGAACGTGAGGGAGGTGACGCCGACGGCGGTCAGTGAGCCTCCGGCGTTCAGGATCTCCTCCACGGCCACCTCGCCGTCGCTCGCCCGGGATACCAGCGCGGCCACCCGGTGGCGCAGTGCGTCGTGTCCTCGATGGCCCGCGGCCCTTGTTGCGGCCCGTGGCGTGGCGCCGGGCTGTGCGGCGGCGGTCACCGGTGGGCCTCCTCAGCGAGCCGGCGACGCAGACTGAGCGGTCGGATGTCGGGCCACACCTCGTCGACGTGGGCCATGCACTCGGCCTCCGTTCCGGTGAAGCCGTCCGGGCGCCAGCCCTCGGGCGGGTCGGTCCTGGCCGACCAGAGAGCGTGCTGTTCCTCGTCGTTGACGACCACCTGGTAGTGCATCGGATCGCTCATCGGTCCTCCTCCTGCTGTAGTTCGGCCACCGCGTCCGCGACGCCGCTGATGGTGGGGGTGTCGAAGAAGACGTCGAGCGGAACGTCGACGCCGAGTCGCTTGCGGATCCGCACGGCGATGGCGGTGATCGTGAGCGAGTGCCCGCCGAGGTCGAACAGGTCCTCGTCCGGACCGATGTCGTCGAGCCGCAGCACCTCCCGCCAGATGTCCCGCACGACATCGGCGGCCCCGTCCAGGAGGCCCGTGGCCTTCGGGACGTCGTCCTCTGCGCTCTCGGATCCCCGGGTGCGGGGCGGTTCGGGCAGCCTGGCCCGGTCCAGCTTGCCGTTGGGGGTGAGCGGGAAGGCGGCCAGGGACAGCCAGGCGGAAGGCAGCATGGCGGCGGGCAGAGTCCGGGCGAGATGGGCGCGCAACTCCTGCGGGGAGGGGGCGTCGCCGTCCTCGCCGGCGGGCACGGTGTACGCCACCAGTCGCGCCTGCGTTCCCGGGTCCGTCCTGAGCACGACGGCCGCCTGGCGCACCTGCGGGTGCTCGTCGAGCCGGGCCTCGATCTCGCCGAGTTCGATGCGGTGGCCGCGCAGCTTGACCTGACTGTCGGTGCGGCCGGCGAACTCCAGTCGGCCGTCGGGCAGTCGGCGCACCAGATCCCCGGTGCGGTAGAGACGGGAGCCGGGCGGGCCGTAGGGGTCGGGCACGAAACGCTGGGCGGTCAGGCCGGGCCGGCCGCGGTAGCCGTGCGCGACGCCCGCACCGCCCAGGTGCAGCTCGCCGGTGAGGTCTGCGGGAACCGGCTGTCCCTGCGGGTCGCGGACATGGGCGCTGGTGGCGTCCAGCGGGCGTCCGATCGAGACCGGTTCGCCGGGGACGAGCGCGGCCAGGGTGGACCACACCGTGGCCTCCGTAGGTCCGTAGACGTTGATCAGCCGGCCGCAGGCCGCGATCAGTTCCTCGGCCAGCGGGCCGGGCAACGCCTCACCGCCCGCCACGGCGACCAGTCCGGGCCGGTGGAGTCCGGCTTCGAGCATGAGCCGCCAACTGCTGGGCGTGGCCTGCAGATGGGTGATGCCGTGGGCGTCGACCAACTTGAGCAGGGCAGCTCCGTCGCGCTGTACGCCTTCCGGCACCAGCACCGCCCGGCCGCCCGTGGTGAGCGGGAGCAGCAGTTCCACGGTGGAGATGTCGAAGGAGAGCGTGGTCAGACCGAGCCAGCGGTCCCCGGCGTCCGCTCCCGTCCTGCGGCCCATCGCGGCAATGAGATTGGCGAGAGCTCCGTGCGGCACCTCGACCCCCTTGGGGGTGCCGGTCGAGCCGGAGGTGTAGATGACGTACGCCGGGTCGCCGGGACGAGGCGCCGATGCCGGCGGCGCGGGAAGGGGCGAACTCTCCGCGTCCGGCAGCGGGCCGGGCGTCAGCACCGGCAGCCCGTCCGGTGCGGGACCGTCGGTGACCAGGGCGCGGAGCCCTGCGTCGGTGCGTACGAAGTCGAGCCGTTCGGCCGGGTACTCCGGATCGAGTGGCACATAGGCAGCGCCGGCTGCCAGCACACCCAGCACCGCCACCAACTGTTCAGTGCAGCGCGGCAGTTCCACACCCACCAGGTCACCGGCGCCCAGTCCCAGCGCGCGGACCCGCTCGGCGAAGCCGACCACGGCGGTGTACAGCTGCTGGTAACCGGTCTTCCGGCCGTCCACGTCGACGACGGCAACGGCGTCGGGTGACGCCGCCGCCTGCGCGGCGAACATCCCCACCACCGTGGCGTCGGGCGGACAGGCCGGAGCAGCGATCTGCTCGGCGCCCGCTCCATGGCCGCGTTCGTCACCGCTGAACAGCGTCAGTTCGGCAAGCGCGGTGCCCGGGGCAGCCAGCGCGGCCTCCATCAGTGCACCGAAGTGCTCGACGATCCGGGCGGGCGCACCGGGCGTGAAGGCATCGGCGCGATACTGGAGGGAGCCGTCCAACCGGTCTTCAGTGTCGACCAGTTGGAGATGGGCGAGATTGCGGACGGTGTGGGTGAATCCGGTCCACTCGACCTCGGCCGTCAGCGCCTCGTCGAATTCCGGCTCCGCCTCTTCGGCGCGCCGCCGGTAGCCGATGGACAAGGGTGTGAGGGCGGTGCGCGGGGTCAGCCCACGGACCGCACGGCCGAGCGGGACCGTGCGGTGCGCATACAGTGTGCGCAGTTCGGCCCGTACCTCCCGGACGAACTCCGCGAACGGGAGGTGTGCACGGGGACGGGTGAAGACCGGCAGCTCATTGACGTAAAGACCGATCAGGCCGGAGTCCCGGGGACCGCGGGTGGAGAGTTCCAGCGCGGTCACGGGAGAGGGATCGCCGTAGCGCAGCAGGAGGGTGTGCCAGAGCGCGAGAAGCAGTTCGAAGCGGGTCACGCCCAGGGACTCGGCCACGGTGCGCAGCCGTGCGTGCTGCCGCGCCTCCAGCGCGAACGGCACGGCGGCGCCCGGTGCGGGCGCGGTGATGTCGCGTATGGAAGCAGGCAGCCCCGGCAGCACCGGTGCCGCCGGCTCGTGCCAGCGCGGGGCCCAGAAGTCCGCCGCGGCCGTCACGGCCACATGGTCCGGTCCGGCAACGGTTCTCTCCGGCGGGCTGACCGGCCCCGGAGCTCCTTCCGACCGGTAGGCGGCGGCCAGTTCGGCGACCAGTATGTCCTTGGAGTTGCCGTCGAAGACCAGGTGATGAGCGACAGTGTGCAGGACGTGATCCTCCGGGCCGACGTTGAGGAGGGTGAACCGCACCAGCGGGCCGACGGTCAGCTCGAAGGGGCGGACGGTCTCCTCGTGCAGCGCCGCGTCGAGTCTGTCCAGCGGGCAGGGCCGCACGTCCGGCGTGACCGCGCGGCCAGGATGGACGAGTGCCGGTTCCTGTGGGTCCAACCGGGCGCCGAGCAGCGGATGGCGCGCGGTGAACCGCTCGCACGCGGCGGTGAGCGCGGCCACGTCCAGCGGGCCGGTGAGCCGGACGGTGACGGCGAGATGGTGGGCGGAACCGGCCCGCAGTACGTGCTCCGTGACCCACATCCCGTGCTGGGCCGGGCTGAGCGGAACGTGGGTTGCCGGGTGTTCCGTGGAGGAGGTGTCCGTGCCAGGGGTGGTTGTCATCGCAGTGCCTCGTCGTCCAGGAGCAGGCGCAGTTCGCGCTTGAGGATCTTGCCGCCCTCGTTGCGGGGCAGAGAGGGGCGGAACAGCAGGCGGCTGGGCAGCTCGTGCGCCGCGAGCCGGTCCAGCAGAAACGTCCGCAGGGCGGGAGCGGTCAGCTCACCGCGCGGCACGACCACAGCGGCGACGACCGACCCCAGGACAGGGTGCGGCACGCCGACGGCGGCTGCGTCGGCGACCGACGGATGCGCGTGCAGCGCATCCTCGACCTGCAGGGTGGAGACCTTGTACGCACCGGACTTGATGACGTCCCGCTCGCGGTCGAGAAGATGCAGAAAGCCCTCCTCGTCCAGTCGGCCGAGATCGCCCATCCGTACCCATCGGCCCCGGAACACCTGCGCCGCAGCCCGGGCGTCCGCGTGGTAAGTGCGAGGAGAGGCCGGGGTACGCAGCCACACCTCGCCCGTCCCGCCCGGAGCGAGTACCCGTCCGTCGGAGTCGGTGATGCGCAGTTCGCGGAGCGACGCGGGCCGCCCGGGCGAGTCCGGACGGTCCGGGTCGAAGAGCAGGGTGATCTGGGCGGGGGCCGCCTCGGTCGAGGTGTAGTAATTGACGATCTGGGCTTGCGGGAACGCCTTGGACAGCCCCACGGCGACCGCCTGAGGAAGCGCAGCGGCCGTCGAACCGACCAGCCGCACGGAAGCGGTGGAGTGGCGGCGGGCGGCCTCGGAGCCGAGGAGTTCGATGGCCATGGCCGGGACCACGAAGACGCTGCCGACCCCGTGCTCCTCGATGAGCCGGGCGAAGCGCGCCGGAGTGAACTGCGGCGCGGCGATACCGGCCGCCGCAGCATCCAGCGCGTTGACGAGCATGGTCTGTCCGGCGTTCGTCCCCACGGGAAAGGCGTGCAGGAAGTACGCCGAGTGCCGCAGCGGGCGACGCCGCTCGTCCAGGGTGCAGCCGTACGCCAGGTTGGCGTGTGTGGCCGTCACTCCCTTCGGGGTGCCCGTGGTGCCCGAGGTGTAGAGGATCTGCGCCAGGGTGGTCGCGGCGGGAAGCGGGAGGCCCTCGGGACCGGTCGCCGGATCGCCCGCGGCTTCGAGGCCCGCCGCTTCGACGTCCTGCGCCGTCGCGGTCCACGGCGCGGGACCGGACAGGTCCTCGGGGCCGGAGCGCAGCGGTGGCGGGGTGTCCCACCGGTGGAGCACGGCAGCGGCCCCGCTGTCCGCCAGCAGGTACGTCAGCACCGCCGGGGCCTGTCGGTCCGACACGGGTACGGCCACGCATCCGGCCCGCAGCACACCGCAGTACGCCACCGCGTACTCGATCCAGTCGCTGCTGCCGTACCGCAGAGCGACGCGGTCACCGGGCGCGAGGCCCCGCGCCCGCAGTCCGGCGGCGAGTGCGTCGGAGCGTGCCCGCCATGCGCCGAAGGTCAGCTGTTGCGGTCCGCAGATCAGCGCGACGCGTTCCGGGTCCGCCTCGGCCCGATGGGCCAGCAGGGCGGGGAGGCCGGCCGGCGCCGGCGGGACACGCCGCTCCGGCGGCGGCGCAGTCATGCGCCGTCCTCCTCACCGGCGGCCGGGACGGCGACCGCAGCAGTGGTCACCGGACCTGACGCGGTGCCGGTGCCCTGCGCCCGCGGGGCGGTCGGCTCGGTGCACGAGCCGTCGTCCTGAGCCCGTACCGCGCCGGCCTCCCGCCTCGGTGCAGCCCCAGGTCCGGCCGGGCCGCGCAGCTGACCCCGAGCCCGCGCCCGCCCTGCGCCCGGCCCGGTACCGTCCAGGGCCGGGCTGCCCTTCCCGGATGCGGTCTCCTCGGACCGGCCGGCCGGGACCGCCGCCTTCCGGCGTTCGCGTTCCTGGATACCCACCAGATCGTCGGGGAGGGCATCCGGTACATCGATATCGAAGCGGGCCAGGACCCGCATGCGGAGACCGACCGCCACCAGGACGAGCATGGCCGCACCGAAGAGCAGATACATGAAGCCGATCCCGCGCCCCGGCCCGGTACCGATGACCTCACCGACGGAGGAGGCCAGCGCGCCGTCGTCCTGCAGCAGCGGGCCGAACAGCGCCGAGCCCGCCGGGGCGATGATGCCGTGCCCGATCGGCAGCGTGGACCACGCGACCATCGTGTTGAGCGCGAACACCCGGCCGTGGAACCGTTGCGGGACCTTCACCTGCACGATCGTCGTGTAGACACCGTTGACCAGGGACAGCGCGAAGGACATCCCGAACGCCCCGGCCCCGATCACCCACAGATCCGCCCGCACCCCGACCAGCGCACTGGCGAGGGCGAGCAGCGCGGCCAGCCCCAGCATGCCGCGCAGCCGGTGCCGCACGGGCCCGCCCCAGAAGCCCATCGCGATGCCGCCGAGGATCGCGCCCGCTCCTCCGGCGACCGAGACCCGCGCCGCGGCTTCGAGGGTGCCGAAGGACAGCACCAGCGGTGTCAGCAGCAGAAAGAGCGGGGAGAGGAAGATGTTCAGGCCCGCGAACCACAGCAGCATCGCGCGGAACCCCCGGTTACGCCAGGAGTGCGCGAACCCGTGCCTGATCTCGGCGACCAGCGATTCGCGTCGCGTCCAGGCCAGCGTCCTCGGGAACTTCACACAGAGCAGCACACCGATGGCGACGGCGTAACTCGCGATGTCGAGGACGAGGATGCCGCGCAGCCCGATCGCCGCCATGAGGGCGACCGCTACCAGCGGGACGACGAACTGCGCCACGCCGAAAGCCATTTGGACGATGCCGTTGGCGTGACCGAGGTACTGCTTGGGCACCAGCTGCGGTACGGCGGACGCGTAGGCGAGCCGTTGGAAGGTCAGCGCCATCGAGAGCACGGCCAGCAGGACGTAGATGTGCCAGGACGCCAGATGTCCGGACAGCAGGAGCGAGAGAAGAGCGGCCTGGGTGGTGGCGGCCACCAGATCACTGACGAACATCACGCGCCGCCGGTCGAGCCGGTCGACGATCGCCCCGGCGAGCGGGCCGACCAGGATCCCGGGCAGCATTCCGATGACCGCGTACAGGGCGTATCGGCCCATGGAGCCGGTTTCCAGGTAGATCCACACCGGCAGGGCGAACTCGGTGAGCGCCGATCCTGTGATGGAGAGCAGCTGCCCCAGGGCGACCAGCAGGAATCGCCTCATGCTGGGGGCCGGCCCGGTATCGGCCGCCGGTGAACCCGGCGCGGATTCCCGCTCCTGCACACCGTCCGGTGGCGGGGACTGACCGTCACGCGTCGGTGCGGAGCCGCTCACGCCGTGGAACCACCACGGTCCGTCGTCCTCCTCGGACGGAAGATCATCGACCGACGTACCGGAGAGCACCGCCGGATGCGTACGAGTGACGATGTCGGCGAGCTCGGCCGCCCGGTACTTCAGGAAGAAGTGCCCGCCCTCGTCGAGCACCACCGCGGCGGACCGCTCGGCGAGCATCTGCCATTCGCGGAAGCGCTCCTGGTAGAAGTCGGTCGCCGGGTCGCGGTTGCCGATCACGGAGATCACCGGCGCCCGCAGCCGTTCCCCGCCCGCCTCCACCTCGGCGAGCACGGTGGTGAAGTACTCCTCGGCCGCTTGGGAGTCCCGGCGCATGTTGCCGATGATGAACCGCATCTGGCCGTCGTCGAGTTCGCCCACCTCCGCGCCCATCGACCGGAGCCAGTTCAGGTAGACCCGGTCACCGAGCAGCGGTTCCAGGGCGGAGATGCGGCTCAGCAGGCCCAGCAGTCTGCTGCGCGGCCGGGCGAACGGGAACTGTGCCCCGATGTACACCGCATCCAGTTTCCGCCCGGATCCTTCGAGGAGGCGCGCGACGGCGACCGTGAGCGCGCTGCCCACCCCGCAGTGGCCGTAGAGGGCCACCGGACCTTCGACCCGTTCGCGTATCTCCGCCGCGATGCCTGCCGCCAGTTCCTCGAAGGGCAGATGCTTCTCGGTGACCCCCACGTCGTGCCCGGGGATGGCCACGGACCACAGCTCGTACCCGGCCGGCAGCTCGTCGGCGACCGGCTGGTAGACGACCGCGCTGCCGCCCCCGTACGGAACACAGATCAGCGACAGTGTGCGCTCGGCGGCGGGCAGCTGCCTGGTGAGCCGGTGCAACAGGCGGCTGGGGCCGCGCTCGGACTCGTCGAGGTCGGCCAGCGCGGCCAGTTCCCTGACCGTGCGGCAGGTGAACAGGTCCATGACGCTGACCGGCCGCGCGCCCGCCTCCGGCAGGCGCTTGCGGGCCCGCGCCACCACTTGAGTGGCGAGCAGGGAATGGCCACCGAGGTCGAAGAAGTCGTCGTCGATGCCGACCTCGGGCAGGGTCAGCACCTCGGACCAGATGGCCGCGAGGACCCGTTCGGTCTCGGACCCGGGCAGCGCGAGAGCACCGCCCGTCGCCCTGCGGGCCTGCGGCGTGGGCAGCACCCGCCGGTCGAGCTTGCCGTTGGGCGAGAGCGGCAGGGCAGGCAGCGCGACGAAGGCGGCGGGCACCATGTAGTCGGGCAGTGTGCGGCGCAGTGCGGTACGCAGTGCGGCGGCATCGGGCTCGGCGGGGGCGTCGTCCGTGCCGTCCGTGCCGTCCGTGCCGTCCGTCCGGCCCGTCCCGTACGCCTCCGGCGCCGGGGCGGCCGGCCTCTGGTGAACCGCGGCCGGAACCACGTACGCCACCAGCCGTTTGTCGCCCGGGTTGTCCTCTCGTACGATCACGGCCGCCGCGGCGACCGACGGCTCGGCGCGCAGCGCGGCCTCGATCTCGCCGGGCTCGATGCGCAATCCGCGGATCTTCACCTGCTCGTCGATCCGGCCGAGGTGTTCCAGTTGTCCGTCCGGGCGCCACCGGGCCAGGTCGCCGGTGCGGTAGAGCCGCGCCCCCGGCGGTCCGTACGGATCGGGCACGAAGCGTGCGGCGGTCAGGCCGGGTCTTCGGTGATAGCCGAGCGATATCTGCGTTCCGCCGATGTGGAGTTCGCCGGGGGTGCCGACCGGTGCGGGCAGGAGGTCCTGGTCCAGGACGTACAGCCGGGTGTTGTCGACCGGGGCGCCGATCGGCACCGAATCCAGTGGACCCGCGCACTCCCACGAGGAGACGTCGACGGCGGCCTCGGTCGGCCCGTACAGGTTGGCGAGCCTGCACCTCGGCAGCCGGGCGGCGAACTGCCGCGCGGTGTGCGGGGCGAGCTCCTCACCGCTGCACACGACCCGGCGCAGCCCGGTGCAGCGCTCGATGTCGTCCTCGGCGAGGAAGACGTCCAGCATCGACGGCACGAAATGCGCGACGGTGACGCCCCGGTCGGTGATCGTGTCCCGCAGGTGCGCCGCGTCCTTGTGCCCGCCGGGCTTGGCCACGACGAGGCGGGCGCCGGTGATCAGCGGCCAGAACAGTTCCCACACCGAGACGTCGAATCCGGTCGGGGTCTTCTGCAGGACCGCGTCCGTCGGCTCCAGACCGTAGACGCGTTGCATCCACAGCAGCCGGTTGACGATCGCGCGGTGGGTGTTGGGCACACCCTTGGGCCGTCCGGTCGAACCGGAGGTGTAGATCATGTACGCGACGTCACCGGCATCGCATCCGGATCCGGCGGAGTCCTGCGCGGGCCATTGCCCGGCGTCGTCGAGCAGCACGACCCGGGCCGTGCACCCCTCGGGCACCGGAATGTGCGCCTGGGTCAGCAACAGGCTGGCTGCGCTGTCCTCCAGCATGAACGTCAGCCGCTCGGCCGGGTACTCCGGATCCAGCGGTACGTAGCCGGCTCCGGTCCGCAACACACCGAGCAGTCCTGCGACGAGTGCGAGGGAGCGCTCCGCGCTGACCGCGACAAGGGTGCCGGGACCCGCGCCTTCGGCGCGCAGCCGGCCGGCGATCCGGTCGGCCGCCCGGTCGAGCTCGGCGTAGGTGAGGGTCTCGCCCTCGAAGTCGACGGCGACGGCGTCGGGAGTCAGCGCGATCCGGCCGGCGATCAGTTCCGGCAGCGTGGCGGTGTCCGGGACGTCCACCGCAGTGTCGTTCCATTCGGTGAGCACCCGGTGCCGCTCGGCCGGGCCCAGGCCGCCGAGGCCGGAAACAGGGGTGTCCGGACGAGCGGCGACGTCGCGCAGGAGCCGGCCGAGATGGTCGGCGATGGAGGCGATGTCGGCCTCGTCGAACAGGTCGGTGTTGTAGTTGAAGGCTCCGTGCAGTCCGTCCGGCCACTCCATCAGGAAGAGCTCGACGTCGAACCGGGTCCCGGCAGCCCGCAGCCCGAACACCTCGGTCTCCAGGGCGGATCGCTCACTCCGGTCGTCGCTCTGCACCGCGTAGTTCTGCATCGCCAGAATCGCCTGGAACACCGGCGAGCGCGAAACGTCCCGCTCCACCCTGAGCTCGGAGACCAACTGTGCGAACGGCAGCTCCTGATGGGCGTACGCCTCCAGACAGGTCTCCCGGGTCCGGGCCAGCAGTTCGGTGAAGGCCGGGTCGCCGTCCAGTCGCGCCCTGAGCGCGAGCACATTGACGAACATGCCGACGAGACCCTCGAGTTCGGGCTCCGGCCGTCCGGCGACTGGCGAGCCGACGGCGAAGTCCCGCTGCCCGGAGAAGCGGGAGAGAACCAGCTGGAAGGCGGCGAGCATCACCATGTGCACGGTCGCTCCGTGCTCCCGGCCCAGTTCGGTGAGGCTGGCCAGGAGCTCCCGGTCGACGTCGAAGGCGTACCCGGCGCCCTCGAAGGTCTGCTGCTCGGGCCTCGGCCGGGCAGTGGGCAGCTCCAGCGGCCGGACGCCGGACAGCTCGCGCTCCCAGTAGGTGACCTCGGCAGCCAGCCGGTCACCGCTGAGCCGGTCCCGCTGCCAGAGAGCGAAATCCCCGTACTGAACGGGCAGTTCGGGAAGCGGATCGCTCCCGCCCGCGGCATGGGCCGTGTATCCGCGCAGCACCTCGGAGACCAGGACCTCGCTGGACCAGCCGTCGCTGACGCTGTGGTGCACCACGAGGAGCAGCACATGGTCGTCGTCGGCCAGGCGTACCAGCAGTCCATTGATCAGTGGCCCGGTGACCAGGTCGAAGGGGAGGGCGGCCAGTTCGTCGACCAGCCGGGCGGCGTGTTCCTCGCTCGATGCGTCGGCGGTGCGCAGCGGGAACGGCGCGGGCTCCGGGATCTCCAGCACCGGCCGGCCGTCGTCGGTCGCCGGATAGCGGGAGCGCAGCGTCTCGTGGCGGGCGATCACCGCGTCCAGCGCCTGCTGCAGGGCCGCGCGGTCGAGGGCGCCCCGCAGTCTGCGGGCGACGGGGATGTTGTACGCGGCGGTGCCGGGCGCGAACTGCTCCATGAACCAGAGGCGTTCCTGCGCGTACGACAGCGGGGGCACGGTGCCCTCGGGGCGGCGTTGCACGGCTTGTACGGGACGGGCCCGGCCGCGCAGCCGCTGGGCGAGCAGAGCCCGCTTGGTGTCGGAGAGCGCATCCCTGCCCGGGCTGGTGCGTGCGGGCCCGCTCGCCGCGGACGTCGCGTCCGAGCTCTTCGGCCGCTCGCGTCCCGCGGTGGTGTCGGTGATGCTCATACCGTCGCTCCGTTCCTCTCAGGGCTGTCCTGGGCCGCCAGCAGTCGCTCGGCGTCCTCCTCGGACATGGCCTCGATCTCCGCCAGGAGCAGGTCCTCGACGGCGGCGGCGAACGCCTCGGCCGTGCGGTGGGTGAACAGCGTCCGCAGCGGGACCACGAGGCCGACCGCGGCTCTGATCCGGGCCACCACCCGGGTGGCGAGGAGTGAATGGCCGCCCAGGTCGAAGAAATCGTCCAGCACGCCGACGCGGTCGATGCCCAGCACCTGCGCCCAGGTGGTGGTCGCGAGTTCCTCCGCGTCGGTGCGCGGTGCCACGTATCCGGAACCTGGATGCGGCCGCCGCTCGGGGGCGGGGAGGGCCCGGCGGTCCAGCTTTCCGTTGGGGGAGAGGGGCAGCGCGTCCAGGACGACCAGGGAATTCGGCACCAGATGCGCGGGCAGGGCGGCCGCGACCGCGGCCCGCAGCTCCAGGGGGGAGAGCGGATCGGGGTGGGCCGGAGTCGCGACGACGTAGCCGACCAGGGCGTCGCCGAGGGCGACCACGACGCACTGGCCCACCGCGGGCTGCGCGAGCAGCGTCGCTTCCACCTCGCCGGGCTCCACCCGGTAGCCGCGCACCTTCAGCTGCGCGTCCACCCGACCGAGAAATTCCAGCAGGCCGTCGGCCCTCCAGCGGACCAGGTCGCCGGTGCGGTAGCGGCGGGCACCGGGCGGGCCGTACGGATCGGGGACGAAGGCGCGGGCAGTGGCACCGGACCGCCGTCCGTAGCCGTACGTCACGCCGGCACCGCCTACCAGCAGTTCCCCCGCGGCGCCGCGCGGCAGGAGCCGTCCGTGTGCGTCGCAGACGGTCAATGCGGTCCGGCTCAGCGGACGGCCGATGGGCGGCCGCTGAGCCGCGTCGTCCGGGCCCAGTGCGGCGGCGGTGGCGATGACGGTGGTCTCGGTCGGCCCGTACGAGTTGACGACCCGCACCCGGGACCCGAAGCGCGCCTGCCAGCGGGCGAGCGCCGTCTGCTGCACCTGGTCCGCGCCGAGGATCAGTAGCCGCAGCTCCTCTGGCCAGGCGATGGCGTCGATGTCGTCGACGAGCCGGTGCCAGTAGGGAGTGGGCAGATCGAGGACGGTCAGTCCACTGCCGTGCCCGTCCGCCAGCTCGTCGGGGAGCGCGCCATCGGCTCCCACGACGACCAGGAGGGCCCCGGCCGTGAGTGCGGGATAGATCTCTTCGGCGTGGGTGTCGAAGCTGAGGGAGGCGAACTGCGACACCACGTCCTCGGGAGTGATCGCGTACTCCTGCCGCATCCACGCGACCCGGGCGGCCAATGCCCGGTGCTGCACCACGACCCCCTTCGGTGTGCCCGTGGATCCCGAGGTGTGGATGATGTACGCCACGTCGTCGGGGCCGGCCTGCCAGTCCGGGGCGGGCTCTGCCCCCGCGGCGCCTGCGGGCGGGACCACGACCGTCGCCGCGGGCAACCAGGACGGCATGGCGTGCGAGTCGGCGACCACTACCCGGGCCCCCGTGTCGGCGAACATGAACTCGAGCCTCGCCGGGGGGTATTCGAGGTCGAGAGGCAGATAGGCCGCGCCCGCGCGCCAGATCGCGATCATGGCCATGACAGCGCTGATCCCGCGTGGCAGCCCGACCCCCACGACGTCACCACGACGCACCCCAGCTTCCCGCAGCCGCACCGCCAGCGACCCGGCCGCGTCCCACAGCTCCCGGTAGGTCGCCTCCTCCTTCGGTGCGCGCATCGCGACCGCTGAGCCGAATCGCTCCACCGCGTCGGCCAGCACCGTCGGCAGGGCCTCGCCGCGATCCAGGCCGGCAGCCGTGCCGGGCTGCCCGCCGTACTTCCCGGGGAACCCCACCCCCCATGCGAGCAGTTCGGCCTGCTCGGCCCCGGACAGCAGCGGCAGTTCACTCACCGGGGTGTCCGCCTCCGCGAGGGCACCCCGCAGCAGCGTTTCGAAGTTCCCGGCCAGCCGGGCTGCCCAGTCGGCGTCGAAGAGGTCCGTGCGGTACCCGAAGACCGCAACCAGGTCCGCGCCCTCGCGGCGGATGTCCAGCATCAGTTCGAACTTGCTCGCCGCATGACCGCCGTCGATGTCGGCACACCGCAGATCGGCGAACGGCCGCTCACCGGCGGTGCCTTCGTCCTGGGTGTGCACCGTGAGCAGGGTCTGGAACAGCGGGCTGCTGCCCAGCCTGCGTTCGATGCCCAGCTCGTCGATGAGCCGCTCGAACGGCACCCGGTCGTGGGTGAAGGCCGCCAGCGCCGATCTGCGTACCCGACGCAGCAGCTCACCGAAGGTCGGTTCGCCGTCGAGTTCTGCGCGCAGCACCAGCGTGGTGGAGAAGTAGCCGATGAGCTGTTCCAGTTCCGGCTCGCCCCGACCCGCCGCGGGCACCCCCACGCAGAAGTCGTCCTGCCCGGTCCAGCGGTACAGCAACGACTGATAGGCGGCCAGAATCACCATGAAGGGCGTGCACCGCCGCTCCCTGGCCAGTGCATCCACTCCGGCCGCCACGCCACCCATCCGCCGGGTGTGGAAGGCTCCGCCCCCGCCCCCGACGGGGCTGTCCGCCGGCCTCCGCACGTCGGCCCGAAGTTCGAGCGCGGGCGCGCCCGCGAGCCGGTCCCGCCAGTGCGCGAGGTTCTTCCCGGCCTCCGCTCCCTGAGTGAACTCCCGCTCATGGACCGCGTATTCGGTGTACGCGAGCAGCGGTGGGAGGTGAAGTGGACGGCCGCCGCGGTGGGCGGCATAACGGTCGGCGAGCTCGCCGCGCAGCAGATTGAGCGACCAACCGTCGGCGACGATGTGATGCAGTACGACGCAGAGGAGATGTTCATCGTCCGCCGTGCGCAGCAGGGTCACCCGGAGCAGGGGTCCGAGGGCGAGGTCGAATCCGGCGTTGGTCCGCCCGGCCAGCAGCCCAGCTGCATCGCCGGGACCGATTCCATGGCCCTCGCGCAGATCGATGACCTCGATCCCCACCGGAGCGGGCGGTTCGACGATCGCGACCGGGCCGCCGTCCACGCCCGGGAACCGGGTACGCAGCGCTTCGTGCCGTGCGACGACGCCGTCGAACGCGGCCTGCAGGGCCGCGGCCGACAGTTCGCCGGTCAGTCGCAGTACCAGCGGGATGTTGTACGAGGCGTCCACGGGGTCCAACTGGTCGAGAAACCACAGCCGTTCCTGGCCGTGTGTGAGCGGATGCACGTCATCACGCCCCTCACCCCCGTCGGCCGAACCGGTCATGCCGCTCATGCACCATCCCCCTGTGTACCGACCCGGAAGAGCGACACCACTGATCCATGGGTGCTGCCGTGGGATCCCGAAGGGCCGGCAGTAGATGCACGCAGCAGGGGGAACAGCCCCGTTCCTTGATCCCCACCGCACCGGTCCCGGGCAACGGCAACGTTAGAAGGCGTCAGGAGCGCGAGTCAATGGTCTGGACCAAGAGGCTGTGGCCTGTACCCGCGGGCTCGGTGGGGACATTCCGTCTCCCAGCGGACGGAACTCCGCAGACACCTGGCCGAATTCGGGCAGGGCGGCACCTGCGGCGCCGTCAGGACCCCTCGTCCTGCGCCTCGATGGGCAGACACACCTGAAAGCGAGTGTCGCCCGGCTGTGAGGAGACCCGGATGTCCCCGTGATGTTTGTTGACCACGATGCGGTAGGTGATGTCCAGCCCCAGCCCAGTGCCCTCACCGACCGGTTTGGTGGTGAAGAAGGGCTCGAAGATCCGGGGCCTGATGTCGGACGGAATCCCTGTGCCGGTGTCGGCCACCTCCACGAGCAGGTGGGCCTCCTCCCGCCACGTCCGGATCGTCAGCGTGCCCCCGGCAGGCATGGCGTCGACGGCGTTGATGATCAGGTTGGTCCACACCTGGTTCAGCTCGGCTCCGAAGGCCAGGATCGGCGGTAGTTCACGGTCATAGTCCTTCACCACCGCGACGCCGGACGGGATCTTCGCCCGCAGCATCGTCAACGTGGCATCGAGCAACGTGTGCACATCCACGGTCTGCTGCGGCGCCCGGTCCAGCTGCGCGTACTGCTGTGCGGCGCCGACCAGTCCCGAGATGCGGGTCACGGCGTCATCGATCTCACCCATCAGAAGTTCCGCGTCGATGGTGTACGCCAGCCACCTCACCGTGGAGCCGAGATTGTCCTCACCGATGGTGTCGGCCACCGAGGTCAGCCACGGCACGCCGATTTCCGCGGCGACCAGAGTCGGTGCAAGCTCCCACGCCTCCGTGACCCCGCGCTCCTCGAGCCAGTCGCCGACCGTGTCCTCCGCATCCGCAGCGGCCAGCGCCGGCAGACCGGAAGCCGCAGCGGCCTGTTGAACCGCGTCGTCCTGCAGCTCCACGAGACGATGCAGCTCACTTCCGTCCAGTCGGCCGTCAGCGATCATGGCAAGCTTGTGGCGCATAGCGGTCACTCGCTCCCGCAGGGCCGCGGTGGCCCGTACAGCGGCTGCCGCAGGATTGTTCAGCTCATGTGTGAGCCCTGCCGACAGAGACGCCAGAGCCAGCAGACGCTCGCGCTCATTGACGATGGCATTGGTCGCACGCGAACCGAAGAACAAGCCCTCCAGCAGGTGAAGTGCCATCGGGAACCATGTGCCGATCGCGCTCGCGAAATCATCGGCAGGCAGTACGAAGAACTCGGCATCGGTGACAGCCCGCATGGTGTGGGGATACCGCTGCTCGACGCGGTCCCCGAGGTACGCGCGAGTCGCCCCGCTGTACACACCGCGTTGATCGGTGCGGGTGACCTCCACCTCGTCGCCGTGCAGCACACGGCTGAGCGCGATCGCTCCGCTGAGCAGCACGAAGAAGCACGTGGCCCGCTCGCCCTCCGCGTACACCACACTCCCGGCAGGCAGTTGCTCCGCACGGCCGCGCTCTGCCAGCCAGTCGAGCTGCTCATCGCTGAGCTCCTCGAACAGGAACAGGGTCCGCAACTGCGCCGGTGACAGATGTGCTGACGTGGTCACTGCGCCTCCAGATAGCGGTGCACCAGCGCGACGGCCATGGCTCCCTCGCCGACGGCCGACGCGACACGTTTGACCGAGGAGGAGCGCACATCCCCCGCGGCGAAGACACCGGGCACGCTCGACTCCAGGTGGTACGGATCCCTCGGCAGCCGCCACCGGGCGGGCCTCTCCCCTCCGGCCACCAGGTCGGGGCCGGTCACCACGAATCCGCGCTCATCGCGGGTGACCACCCCCGCCAGCCACTCCGTATGCGGCTCGGCCCCGATGAAGATGAACAGCCAGGACGCGGCAACGGTGCGCACACCGCCGGACCGGCTCTCACGGAGGGACAGTTGCTCCAGGTGCCCTTCGCCCTCAGCGCCGACCACTTCCGTCCACGGGTGTATGTCGATGTTGGCGATGCCGTTGATCTGGTCGATCAGATAGCTGGACATCGAACGGCTCAGATCACCTTGGCGGATGAGGATGTGAACACGCCGTGCGTAGCGTGAGAAATACACCGCCGCCTGCCCTGCGGAGTTGGCACCGCCGACGATGTACACGTCCTCCCCGGAGCAGCTGGGCGCCTCGGTGACGGCGGATCCGTAGAAGACGCCCGCCCCCGTGAACTCCTCCAGCCCGGCGGCGGCCAGCCGCCGGTAGGACACCCCGGTGGCGAGGACCACCGTGTGCGCGGCGATGGAGCTCTCCGGACCCAGGCGCAGCACCCGGCCCGATCCCGTCACCTCCAGCGCGACAGCCTGCTGCGCGCTGAGGATCTCCGCCCCGAACTTCAGCGCCTGGCGGCGGGCCCGCTCGGTCAACTGGGAACCGGAGACGCCGTCGGGGAAGCCGAGGTAGTTCTCGATACGGCTGCTCTGACCGGCCTGCCCGCCGGTCGCCTGCTGCTCCACCAGCACCGTACGCAGTCCCTCCGAAGCGCCGTAGACAGCAGCTCCCAGACCGGCCGGTCCCCCACCGACCACCACCAGGTCGTAGAAGTCCGAGGCCGGAACGGTACTGAGTCCGACCTGCGCGGCGAGCTCCCGCTCGGTGGGGGCGACCAGAGTCTTTCCGTCCGGGGTGACAACCAGCGGTACATCGGCCGCGGACAGCCCTGCGGCGGCCAGTAGGCGCTCCCCCTCAGGCTCGTCGGACAACAACCAGCGATAGGGGACGAGATTGCGGGTGAGGAAGTCGCGGACCGTGAAGGAGGGAGCGGACCAGCGGTGCCCGACCACGCGCGTCTCCATGTTTCCCGGATCAGGCGTGGCGTGCCACAGGTCCAGCAGGGTGTCGATCACCGGATACAGGTGCTCTTCCGGCGGGCTCCATGGCTTGAGGAGATAGTGGTCGAGGTCCACGACGTTGATGGCGTCGATGGCCGCTTCCGTGTCCGAGTAGGCAGTGAGCAGCACGCGACGGGCGAGCGGAAAGAGGTCCATGGCCGCCTCGAGGAACTCGATGCCGTTCATCTGCGGCATGCGGTAGTCCGCGAGCATGAGCGCGAGCGGATCGCCACGGAGCTTGAGCTCACGCAGTGCTTCCAGGGCATCGCGGCCGGAGAGTGCGCGCAGGATGCGGTAGCGGTCGCCGTACTGCCGCCGGATGTCGCGGGCGACAGCCCGGGAGACTGCCGGGTCGTCGTCGACAGTCAGGATCGTCGGGTTCGGCATGTATCCATCATTGCCGCAAAGGCGAGGAAATGACGGCCTCAGCCGGCGTGGCCGCCGGGCAGATGGGGCGGCCCCGGCCACCCGGCGCCCTCCATCGACCGGTGTCGCCCGGAGACACGTGGGTGCCAGGCCACCCGAAATGGACCCGGCAGGTTGCAGAACGTCCTACGTCGGCCAGTACCGCTCCGAGTCGGGCACCGGCCGTGTGGTGGAATTCCGAATCACCACCGGCGAACGCGCTGGAGCCCGCAGGCGGGCCGCGGCGCATACCGCAGCCGGCTGCGGGGCAGTGCGCCCGCATCGGTGGCGCTGTTTCCCGGCACCTGCCGCCCGGAGCCGCCCGCGGCCCCGCACGCCCCTCGCCCTCAGGAGTACGCATGGCCTTCGACGTCGACGCGGTCCGCGCGCAGATCCCCGCCCTGAAGTCAGGCTCTGCCCGCTTCGACGCGCCCGGCGGCACCCAGACACCACAACCGGTGATCGACGCCCTCATGGATGCGCTGGCCAACCCGCTCGCCAACCGGGGACGTACCACTGAGGGCGAGCGCAACGCGGAGGCGATCGTGGCCGGCGCCCGCCGCGCGCTGGCCGACCTGCTGGGCGCCGATCCGCGGGGCATCGTGTTCGGCCGCAGCGCCACCCAGCTCACCTACGACCTGTCCCGCACCCTGGCCAAGAACTGGGGTCCGGGCGACGAGGTGGTCGTCAGCCGGCTCGATCACGATGCCAACATCCGCCCCTGGATCCAGGCGGCAGAGGCCGTCGGCGCAACCGTCCGATGGGCAGACTTCGACGCGGCCACCGGCGAGCTGACGACCGAGCACATCGCCAGGGTGCTCTCCGGACACACCCGTCTCGTGGCCGTCACCGCGGCGTCGAACCTCATCGGCACCCGCCCCGACATCCCCGCCGTCGCCGACCTGGTGCACCGCGCCGGTTCCCTGCTGCATGTGGACGCTGTGCACTACGCCTCGCATGCCGCCGTCGACCTGTCCGGCCTCGGCGCGGACTTCCTGGTCTGCTCGCCGTACAAATTCCTCGGCCCGCACCTGGGCGTGCTGGCAGGCCGTCCCGAGAGGCTGGAGACGCTGCGGCCGGACAAGCTGCTTCCCTCCACCGACGCGGTTCCCGAGCGCTTCGAGCTGGGCACCCTGCCGTACGAGCTGCTGGCCGGGGCCCACGCGGCGGTGGACTTCCTCGCCGGTCTGGCCCCAGTGGCCGACGGCACCCGCCGGGAACGGCTGATCGCCGCCTTCGCGTCGATCGAGGCCCACGAGGACGCCCTGCGGGCCCGCATCGAACAGGGGCTGGCCGCCCTCGGTGGCGTCACCGTGCACTCCCGGGCCGCCCGGCGCACCCCGACCCTGCTGCTCACCCTGGCGGACCACAGCGCGACCGCCGCCTCGCAGTACCTGGCGGAGCGCGGCGTCGATGCTCCGGCCGGGTCCTTCTACGCGCTGGAGGCATCCCGCCGGCTCGGACTGGGCGACGACGGCGGGCTGCGGATCGGCCTGGCCCCCTACAGCAGCGACGAGGACGTCGATCGGTTGCTGGATGCGCTGTCCGGTTTCCTAAGGGCTGTCCCGGTGGCGCCCAGGGACGAACAGGGCCCCCACCGGTAGGGCACGCGGCGGGAGGCCGATCAGTCGTGTGACTGCGTACGGGCTCAGGGGGCCATCGCAGCCCCCAAGCCCTGCGGCGCACCGATGCGGGCCCGTGTCCCCCTCCCGCTCGGTCTCCCCGGCCCGACCATGCGCACGACCGCGCGACGCCGGATCAGTTCTTTGCACCGTCCGCGTGGTGTGCCGCCACCGGATCGGTCGCGCACGGCCAAAGGCCGGGGTTCCCAGCCGGTTCGCACGAATAGCCGCCTCCTCCCCACCGCCAATACGGAATGCTTATCCAGCATTACGGCGAGCGAATAGAGCGTTCGCGATATGACGCAGGCCACATGACCTGCGTCACTCTTGTGCCGATTCGAGCCATTTGCCGTGTGGGGTGAGCCACGTGACGGGCGCCACTCCGAAATCGAATAGTAGGCCACCGGCCCCCGCTTACGGGCCCCGAAGGCACTTCTCTGACCCTTTTCAAATGCCCGGTACGAATACCGTTAGTAAAGAGGGGGCATTGACCCGAGTTTCCCCCTCCCCTAACAATCCTTGGCATCACCACCCGGCGACTTAAAAGGAATTACCGAATGCAGCTCACCGCGATGCCCAAGAAGTTCGCCCGCCTGACCAAGACCAAGAAGATCTCGCTGGGCATGGTCGCAGCCGGCGCCGCTGTCATGGCCGGCACCGTCGTCAGCGCCCCGGCCGCCTCGGCCGCCACCCCCGCCCAGCCCGGCGGCAGCGTCCACAACTGGATCAACCAGTCACTGGAGGTCATGCGCGCCAAGGGCATCCCCGGCAGCTACGACGGCATCTACCGCAACCTGATGCGCGAGTCGAGCGGCAACCCGAACGCCATCAACAACTGGGACTCCAACGCCGCCAAGGGCATACCGTCCAAGGGCTTGCTCCAGGTCATCGACCCCACTTTCAAGACGTACCACGTCAGCGGCACCTCCCAGAACATCTACGACCCGGTCGCCAACATCACCGCCGCCTGCAACTACGCCGCGCACCGCTACGGCTCGATCGACAACGTCAACTCGGCCTACTGACCACACAGCGCGGCCACGCGACCGGACCCTGCCTGACGCACCGGCACGCCCTGACCTCGTGACGCACGGGCGTACCGGCGCACCGCAGCCGCGGTCAGGGCCCCGGGCCCGCGCGGCTTCCGGGGAACGGCGTCCACTGCAGCCCGCACGCGGAGCTGACCTGGACGCATCGGCCCGCAGGGGGGTACCCCCTGGCGGGCGCACAACAGGTACAGCACGACGCTGCGTTCTCGGAACACCCGGATGCGCGCGTACGAGGACACCCCTCCGCCTTGCGATGCACCGCATCCGACGCCGCGCGCTGTTCCGCCAAGTGATCCGGGGCAGCCGTCGGCCGTGCAGCCGGATCCGCAGCGGCAGGGTGGCTAAGAGCCGGTGCATCGCGTCCAGTACGAGCGGCCAGGCCGCTTCCGGGCCTCCATTCAGTGCGAAGACATTGGGAATGCCGACCACATGGTCGCTTCGGCTCGCCACCGCTCCGGCGATCACCCGGCCGCCGGAGGAGTCTCCGGCGAGCACGAAGCCGGGTCCTCGAGCAGTTCGGACCGGATGAGCCCCGCGTAGCCGTCGCCGTCGTCCCAGGCGAGTAGCTTGTCCGGGGCGCCCGGCACACGCCAGGCAGGACCCGAGGGGATGACGGGCGCACTCCCCGGACAGTGGATCCACTCCGCCTCGAACAGCACCTGGAAGTCGGCCTCCGTCAGGTCTGGGTCGGCGAAGCCGTCCTTTATGGAGGTGCCGGGCACAGTGGTGTCGGTCCGGCCGCCAGTGCGACCGGGTCGCACGCGGTAACCAGCGTCACCGCGGCGGGGTGGTGGAGCGGCGTGCGGGTCGGCGCGGCCCAGGCCTGCGCTTCGAACTCGCTCGACAGCTCGTGCGATCGGCTCGTCGCCGCGAACCACTCGGCATTGTTGCGGGCGGCGCTCCGGACCAGGAGCTGCTTCGGCGTCATCACGAGTGCGGATCATGGCCGGTGTCGGCCAGGCCCGGCGAACGGCTTTCCATCACCCGCCGGCCGGACGTGCCACTCGAAAGCACATGGCCGGGTCCTGGGGATCGTTGGCGGCTTCGACGCTTCCCGTATGGCGGGTCGGAACCGGGCCCGCCCGGCACCCATGGGGGTTCGCCGTTCTGTTGGGCCATACCGCCGTGTCGTCGGCGCGTCTCCGGATGGTGACGGCCCTGACGTCGTCATCGGTGTGATGTCAGGGCCGTCCCGCGGGTCCGGCGTGGGGCACCGGATTACTGGAGTTGTCTAGCACATCGGTGCATAGGGGACGTAAGAGACACACGCTCTCGAAGTGAAGCAACCCCTCACGTGCGATGGATCCGCCAGAAGCCTCACAGCCACCCCGGCCGAAGCTGCGCTCTCGGGTCGGCCTGACGGGGGCCCGTCGACGGGGTGGGCCGTGGTGGTGTCGGCGAGGCGTGTGCGGCATGCCGACACCCTCTTGGTACGCGAAAGGGATGTGATCGGCCGGCGCGGGGTGAGTGTCCATGACGGATGTTCAGGGGCCGAGAGGGTGAGTGGGTGTCATGAAGTCGCCCAGAAGGCCTAATTATCTCCCAAATGGGTCTGTTTTCCTACGTATTGACGGAGCGTCATGTCCGTGTCGCGTGTGCGGCACCGGCCGTTTGTACGCCCGTTCGGCCCCCTGTTGTCACGCTTTCGATGTATCCGATATGACAGGTAAAGGCGCCATAAGTACTTTTAATTCAGGCCGGTTGCCCGGCCGACCCTCAGAGACAAGGGAGAATGACATGACGACGCGTACCGTCGCCGTGACCGCTGCCGCAGTGGGCGCCGCGGTCCTCGCAACTACTGGTATCACCTATGCCTCGGCCGCTGGTTCGCCCCAGGCCGCCCCGTCCGTCCAGCAGGCCGCGCCGGCCGTCCAGCAGGGTGCCCCTGCGGCGGCTCCGCTCGGTGGCGCAGGCGGAAACGAAGGCGGAAACGCGGGCGGGAAGGGCAATGAAGGAGGCGGCTACGGGGGTGGCGGTGGCTACGGTGGTGGCCACGGCTACAAGTACGAAGGCCGGATCTTCATCAACGAGCGGTCGTACTCCGCCCGCTCGGAGGAGGGCTGCATCACTGTGGTCAGCGGGCTGGGCTCGCGGAGCTTCAACGTCCGCAACGACAGCCGCAGGTCTGTCGAGCTCTTCCGCGGGGCGACCTGCGACAACGGTTCGCCGGTCGCCACGGTCGGCCCCTGGAGCACCAGCAACGGCGTCTTCACCCGCCAGGTCCACGGCGGCGTGAAGGTTCGCAATGGCGTCGTGGGCAGCTTCCGAGTGGTCAGGGAACACCGCGGCGAGTGGTAACAGCTCCACCCGCCCAACACGGAAACTCCGGCCCGTCGGAATCGGGCCGGGGTTTCCGGCGTATGGGGGAGACTCGGCGGTGGATGCACCGCACCGGACGGCACATGCACGAACCGCGTCCTGCGTCCCATACACCCTCTACGCGAGATTAGGTGTTCACCGAGTTCCCTGCGTGTCGCGGCAAGGCGGACCCGGTCGGCTGCAGCCCTGCCGACCTGACCCCGGCCCCCGTGCCCGTGGGTCCCCGAGCACCTTGCGATGCGGGCCTGCGGACTACGCCGAAAGGGGTCCGGAGAGGTTCGCCCAGGGTTGCACGGAGGTACTGCCGGAGATGTGAACCACCCTTTCGTGGCGAGGCTTTCCGAGTGCCCGCGTGGCGGCCTGCCCGGGTCCGATCCGCCGGACGCGGATCCTTTCCGGCGCAGGCCGGATCCGTCAGCCGACGATGTCATTCGTTCACAGGTACGCCGGGGATACCGCCGCCGTCAGGATGCGGTGCGGGGCGCCTGCGCCGTCGGCTGCCACCGCGTAGAGGTCCGCGCCGTAGTCGCCCGGGAGCGCGTACGTGAGAGTGGTGTCGTCCTGCCAGACCGCCTGGTCGTCCACGCTGCGGGTTTCGGCCAGGGGGTGGTCCCTGAGCGTGCGCAGGTCCAGTACGTGCAGTCGCCACGGGGCGTCGGCGGGAAGGCCCTCGTCGCGGCTCTTGTAGGCGATGCGGGTGCCGTCGGGGGAGAGGGAAGGACACTCCACGTTCGTCCGGAGGGTGGTGAGCGTGCGGGTGCGCAGGTCGCCCCGCACCAGATAGGTCCTGCCCTTGGTGGCGAGGGTCGCGTAGAAGTGCCGGTCGTCGGCCGCGAAGGTGACGCCCCAGAAGTTGACGTCCGCGGCCCGGTAGCGGTGACCGTCTTTGCGTATCGCGAAGCCTTCCAGGCTCGGGGTGAGCTTGCCGGTGCGGGTGTCGAGGATTGCCGCGCGGGTGGAGAAGTTCGTGCCGGCGTAGCTGTCGCCGCCTACGAAGACCGTCCAGGCCGCCAGCCGCCCGCTGGGGGAGACCCGGGCGCGGGAGGGTATGCCGGGGATCGCGTAGTGCGCCCGCTCCCTGAGGTGCGTGTCGAGGATCGTGGCCCGGTAGCTGTCCTGCACCGCTCCGTGCACGGCCTGGAGGCAGACTCCGGTGCCCGAAGCCGCGTAGAAGCGCAGGCACTTGACACCCGACGCCGTGCGGGCGCCCGTGGGCGACGCCGCCGGGACCGTCGTCAGCTCGTCGCGGTGAGGCCCCCACGCCATGTTCCGGAACACGATCCGCCGTTTGTCGGTGAGGGTGACCCGGCCCGCGGAGATAATCGGGCCGCCCGGCCGAGCCACGTCACGCCGTTCGGAGCGCGCGGCGGCGTGCAGCACGGAGGCCGTGGCGACCGCCGCGAGCACGGCGACCGCGCAGACGAGGACAAGCAGCCTGGTACGGGCGTTCGTCATACGGAAACCTTCGCGGTCGGGCCGAGACGGAACGAGAAGACGGCGCACACGGCGAGCACCACCGCGGCCGCCAGCAGCGCTGGGCGGTCGCCCCACGCGGTCCACGCGGCGCCGAAGGCCAGCGAGCAGACGAACCGGGCGACGGCCTGCCCGGTCTGCACCAGGGCGAGCCCCGACGAACGCAGCTCCTCGGGCACACTCTCCGACGCCGCCGCCATCAGAATGCCGTCCGTGGCCGCGTAGAACGAACCGTGCAGGATGAGCACGACGTACGGGAGCGCCGTGCCGTGCCAGGACGAAAGCAGCAGGCCGTACGCGGCGAGCAGCGCCCCGTGGCCGGCGAGGAACACCCGCCAGGCGCCCACCCGATCCGCGAGCCGCCCCAGTGGCAGGGCGAGCAGCAGGAAGGCGGCGGCGGTCCCGATCGGCAGGAGCGCGAACCAGCGGTCGGGCACGCCGAGGCGGCGCTGGAGCAGCAGGTAGACGAACGAGTCGCTGACGGTTGCAAGGCCGAGCAGCAGGGCGCAGATGCAGATACGCCGGATGCCGGGCCGCCGCAGGAGGGCGAGGGCGGCTCGGAGCGTGGTGCGGGGCCGCTGGGTCGCCTGGTCGGTACGGCGTGCGGCGCCCCCGCCCGGCACGAACAGCACCAGCACCAGCACGCCGACCACCGCGACGCAGAAGCTCACCGTGAACACCGCGTCATAGCCGTCGATCGTGGCACGCAGGATCAGGAAGGCGGCGAGCGGGCCGAGCAGGGCGCCCGCGGTGTCCATCGCGCGGTGGACACCGAAGGCACGGCCGCGGGCCTCCGGTGGCGATGACAAGGAGATCAGAGCGTCGCGTGGCGCGGTGCGCAGGCCCTTGCCGGTGCGGTCGACCGCGAGGACGAGGCCTATGGGCGTGAGGGTGTGGGCGATGAGGAGGAGGGGTTTGCACAGCGCCGAGAGGCCGTAGCCGATGATCGCGACGGGCTTGTGGCGCCCGCCGCCCCGGTCCGCGAAGTGGCCGCCGACCAGCCGCACCAGGGCCGAGAAACCGTTGTAGACGCCATCCAGGAGCCCGAAGCCGAGCGGGCTGAGGCCGAGCCCCGCCACCAGGTAGAGCGGCAGGACCGCCGTCACCATCTCCGATGACACGTCGGTGATCAGACTGACCGTGCCGAGCGCCAGCACCGTGGGGGCGACCGCCACACGCCGCCGGGCCGGGGGAGTGCCCGGCCTGGCGGCGCGCTCGGCGGACCCCGCGCGGGTGGCGCGGCTGTCCGCTACGTACATGTCAGGACGCCCAGACCCCGGTGATGTCCTTGGCGGACGCCGCGTTGCCCGCGTGGCCGAGGCCGTGCATGTCCTCGAGCGTGCGCAGCAGGTCGTAGTGGTTGTACGTGGTGGAGGCCGTGGAGCCGGGGGTCACCTGCTGGCCGTAGAGCACTGTGGGGATGCGGTTGCCGCTGAGCCGGTTGTCCTCGTCGAAGGTGACGACGAGGAGGCTGTTGTGGGTCTTCGCCCAGGTCGCGTAGGCGCCGAGGTTGTTCTTCAGCCAGGTGTCACCGCTCGAGACCGAGCAGTCGTGCATGTCGCTGCACAGATTCGGGACGACGAAGGAGACCTGCGGCAGTTTCGTGTAGTCGGTGGGGAACTGCTGGAAGGTGTACGCGGATGAGGTGGGGACGTTGCTGAAGCCGAACCACGGGTTGTGCTTGCGGGCGTAGCTGCCGCTGCTGCACGTGGTCGAACCCTGGCTGGGAAGCGTCTCGTTGTAGCTCGCCCAGGTCTTGCCCGCGGCGATCAGCTCGGACGCGAGGTTGGGGTTGCTGGAGAAGCCGGGGGTGTAGCAGCTGTCGTCCGTGATGCCCTGCGTGGAGCCGGAGAACAGGGCGAAGTAGTTGGGCTGGCTGGGGTGCGTCTCGGCGTACGAGGCGCTCAGGTTGGCGCCTCCGCTCTTCAGCGAGTTGATGTACGGGGCGCTGGAGGAGCCGATGACCTGGCTGTAGCCGTGGTTCTCGAAGACCACGACGATCACGTGGTCGGGAGTTGGCACGCCGGCCGCGGCCTGGGCGGACGAGGAGCCGCCGATGCCGGTCCACAGGCCGACGACGGCGGCAGCGGTGAGGGTCAGGGCACAGGTGAGGGCGGTGCGACTGCGGCGGAACACGGATCTGCCGGGCACTGGGAACCTCCGGTGGGGGAGTGACGGGGGCGGTGCAGACAGAGCATGCTCACGCCAAGATGTATCCGGCGTACCGAATCGCGCAAGGGGCATGAAGATCGGGTGAACGATCTCCTGCGCACTGTTTGCCCGCCGGCGACTGCGGCCCGTTCCGTTTCCGCCGGCCCACACCCCGTCCGCTGTCCCTGAACTGAGCTCAGGCGTAGGACGTGGGAACACCCAGGAATTCTCGAGCCCCGCGCAATGCGGTACCGAGCACTTGTTGGGTGGCGGTGCTGTCCAGCGGCAGGCCGACCGGCCCGGGCAGGTTCGTATCGGCACGCAGGCCTTCGACCAGCGCCGAGGATTCGAGACCGTCGCGATGGGCGATGAGGAGTTCCAGCTCGTGGCGGCTGAGCGCGTCTGCCCCGGCGGCGCGGTGAACGCCTGCGCGATCGGGATCCGAACGGTGGCCGGGACCGCTCCATCACTGCTTGCTGACCCGCGCCCGCTTCGACGAAACCATCGCGTCTCCGGCCCTTGTCGCGCCGAGGCCGTCGACCCCGCACGTGCCCCGGTCTCCCCTAGGCCCGCGGAGGGGTGAGTCGCCCCACGGCCCCCGACTGGGATTCCTTCCCTACGGGGAGAACCGCATGGGAATGATTCAAACTTCAATGAAGTTTCAACCATCAGGGCCATCGGCCCTCGCGCCCCGGAACACCGTGGGCGCCAGGTGCCTGCACCGCAGAACGCATGCTCGTGCAGTGAACGGAGAACGTGATGGTCGGCATACAGGGAGTGAGCTGGAACGAGCGGCGGCAGTACGCGAGCCGTCTCTTCGAATCCCAGCGTTACCGCGCGGCTTCCCGGGTTCTCAAGGATCTGGTTGCCGCGGCGCCCCGCAACCTGGACCTCCGGATGCTCCTCGCTCGTTCGTACTACTACACGGCGCAGCTTTCCCTGGCTGAGGCGGAGCTGCGCCACGTCCTGCGTGCTGAGCCCGCCCACCCCTCTGCTCACCTCGCGCTCGCCCGCGTCCTGGAGCGCCAGCACCGCTGCTCCGAGGCCGCGCCACATATGAGGGCCGCGGACACGATGACCGCACGGGACCTCCTTGCTCTCAGGCACCCCCGCAATTCTTCCCCCCGACTCGCCGCTTGAGGCTGCTCCCGGCTGCCGGTGGTCCGCCCTCCCCGTGCGTTCAGGCCGCGGACGAGATGTGCGTCCACGCCCACGGAGAATCGTAGGCCGGCCCGTACGCGACGGCCTCGCCGTCCGGGTCGCCGAAGCCGCCCGCCTCGAACCCGGCCGGATTCCGTTCACTCGCGCCCAGTGCATCGCCGGCCGTACCGCTGCCGGCGCGGCAATCATTTCCCTCTGCGGGCCGAACCGACCGTTTTCCGGTCGTCCTGGCCGACTGGGCCGTCAGCCCATTGCCGCCGCAGCGCGATTGGGAAGATCTTCGAAACTTTCGAAATTATCAACTCGAAACTTGATCGCTGAATGGAGGATTCCGCCGCGATCCCTGAAGTCGATCAACCAGGTAGAGCCAGTGGCCAGGCTTAATGCGTTCTCGGTGAGTCCTTGGCCAAGGATGAGGTTTCGGAATCCTTGCCGAAAGTGTTGACAACCTTACGGAGCCGGACCAACCTATCGCCATCGACGGACCCCAACCCCTGTCGATCCGGGTCGCCCGTGCGACCTGGTTCTCCGGTCGTTGATCACGCGACGACCGGCCAACCGTCGCAGCGTTGGACGACGCTGACGCGCGGTCGCGTCACCCTGGCCACCGACGGGCCGGCCAGGTCGTATCACGCTGTCTGGCCTCCGTGCCGGCCTTCACGAGGAGGAAGCATGAACATGAACGACGCCCCCGCCCCGATGAACAACCTCCCCGCCCAACCGCTCAGCCGCAGAGGCTTCATCGGCGGCACCGGAGCGTTGGCGCTCACGACCGCCATGATGCTGCCCGGCACCGCCCACGCCGCCACGACCATCACCACAAATCAAACGGGCACCAATAACGGCTACTACTATTCATTCTGGACCGATGGTGGTGGGTCGGTCTCCATGACCCTGGGGTCCGGTGGAAATTACAGCACCTCATGGAGCAACGTCGGGAATTTCGTCTGCGGTAAGGGCTGGAGCAACGGCGGGCGCAGGAGTGTGAACTACTCTGGCAGCTTCAATCCGTCCGGCAACGCCTATCTGGCTCTCTACGGGTGGACGTCAAACCCACTCGTGGAGTACTACATCGTCGACAACTGGGGCACTTACCGGCCCACGGGCACGTACAAGGGCACCGTCACCAGCGACGGCGGCACCTACGACATCTACCAGACGACGCGAACCAACGCCCCCTCCGTCGAAGGCACCAAGACCTTCAACCAGTACTGGAGCGTCCGGCAGTCGAAGAGGACGGGTGGGACCATAACCACCGGAAATCACTTCGACGCGTGGGCCGGCCATGGAATGCCCATGGGTAGTTTCAATTACTACATGATCCTCGCGACGGAGGGGTATCAGAGCAGCGGGAACTCCAATATCACGGTGAGCGGATGAACGTCCCGTCCTCCGACAAGGCCAACCGCAGCGCGAGTTGACCCCCGAACACCTGACACACCGCACCTGTGGCGGGGGGGGGGGGGGGGGGGGGGGGGGGGGGGGGGGGGGGGGGGGGGGGGCGGGGGGGGGGGGGGGGGGGGGGGGGCGGGGGGGGGGGGCGGGGGGGGGGGGC
>NZ_JBITCU010000020.1:0-123577 GCF_044453545.1 Streptomyces sp. NPDC051664
GCCGGGAAGCGAGCGCCCGTCAGATACCGGCGCCCGCCACATACGTGAAACCTGCGGCCGCGGTGGCGCTTCCGCCGGTTGTGCTGACGACGACGTCGACCGCGCCGGCGTTGCCGGGCGGTGTGACCGCTGACACCGTGGTGCTGTTGATCACCGAGAACGGCGCGGTCACGCCGTCGAAGGTGACCGACTCGGTGGTGGACAGGTCGGTTCCGGTGACCGTGACCGCGGTGCCGCCGGAAGTCGAACCTGACGTCGGTGTCAGCGAGGTGATCGTGGGTGGATCCACGTAGGTGTAGGAGAACCCGTTGTTCGCACCGCCCGCCGTGGTGACGCTCACGCCGACCGAGCCGCTGGCGCCGGCAGGAACGGTGACGCTCAGCAGGCTGTCGGAGGTGACGGTCGGGGTTGCGTTGTTACCTCCGAAGGCGACGGACGTTGCGGTTGCGAGACCGGTGCCGCCGATGGTGACGGTGTTACCGCCGGCCGAGGGCCCTGAAGCAGCACTCAGCGCGGCCTTGAACGGCGCGCCGATGTAATAGAAGTTGAGCGGATTGCTCGCACCTGCGGCCGTGGTCACCGTGACGGGGACCGCACCGCTGCCCGAGGGGGAGGTCACGGTCGCGGAAGTCGGGGTGTTGGCGGTGATTGTGGCCAGCTTGCTTCCGAACCTCACGGCAGTAGCACCAGCGAGGTTGGTCCCGGTGATGGTGACGGTTGTACCACCGCCGGTGGTTCCCTGATTCGGAGAGATGGGCATGGTGACCTCCTAGAAGGCAAACCGATGGTTGGGGCGAAGGGTTGCTCTGCCCGGTGAGCCATGTGCCATTGCTCGTCAGCAACGCGTGCACCGCACTGGAATTGGCGGTAGACAGGTGAAACCGGATGCTCCCTGCATAAACTCGAATTCCGTGGAGTCGACGGCTGTCGACCGGATTCGAATGCGTGCCCCTGAACGCGAGGCGTCAAGGAGTAGGTTGGGGAGGGGGGAATGACACCGCCGTCGGCGGGGCCTGGCCGTTCGAACGTGCCGCGCCGCCGCCGGCCCAGTCGCGGGAATGGGCCAACCATGCGGCTCAGCTGCATCTATTGACCCATATGCGCCGGCCTGGGCACAACCCCCTCATGACGCGACCATAAGAATTGCCGATTTCCACCTCGCTCTCGTTCGCTAATCTCGAACGAATCTGCAAAGTCGAGGAGTGCGGAGAGAGGCTCTCGCGATTTCGGTGCGGCAGAGAACCGTTTTTCCGTCCCTTGCCCGTTGGCTCGGATGCGGAACCGGCCTTCGCCCGGAGCTCCACCGAGATTCTCCAAGTGAGCCCCATATAAAGCGAGTTATGCATGGCGTAGACGGACCGTCCGGTCGGCCGGTCACTTCGGACACGGGAATGGACGTCTTCCGTACGGAAGACACACCATGCGGGGTGACCAATCGATTTCCGGCCGCCGCGAACGTGCATGATTTGTCGCGTGCGCGCGAGGTGGGCGGGTTCGGCCGCCGGACGCACGGCGTTGTCTGCTTCGGCGCCGGCCCTTGCCCGTCAGCACGCGCACAGTTTCGCCGGCCAGCAGCCATGACACCGGCCCGAGGACGAAGGCATCTGGAGCCACCGCGAGGGGCACTCCAGCCGCGAACCAGAACGCAGACCGATTGCGCCTCACCCACACGGCGATGTGACTCCAGCTCACCAACCTGTCCTCCGGTTGCCCCAACCGTGCTGCGCCGCATGGTCACACACGGGCGACCATGAGCACTGGGCGTGAAACCGACTGCGGCTGGTCGTTGAACCGCCCGGACAGCGAAGTGCACCGAGACCCCAAGCTCATGGCGCGGGTCGCGACGTTTCGAATCACGCCGACTGCTGTGCGAGCCTTCCTCGCCAAGCGGGTGCCGCATGGTCTGCCATCCACGGCGGGGGCCCAGGAGGTGCTGGAGGCCCAGGTGGTCATCGTGCCGTCGCCTTCGTCGTGGCAGTCAGGAGGGCGCCCGTGTCCAGCGTGGTGATCTCATCACGCGGCCGCCCTTACGGCCTGGTCGGCTCTTGGCGGGCGAGTTGCTGCTTCGGCCCGTACCACCGCGCGCGGATGCCGGCCGCGGCCAGTACTGCCATCGCGGCGGCGGCCGTTGTGGCGGCAGCGAAGCCGCCGGGTGCACCGGATGCGTCAACTGCCCAGCCTGAGATTGCCGCTGCACCGGCCGCGCCCGCCGCACTGGCGGAGTTCAGCCAGGTGAACGCCTGGGTCAGGACGGCCCGATGGACGGTTGATTCGGCCAGCACCGAGAAGAGCACCAACATGGGAGGGACTGCCGCGCCGGTCAACACAATCACGAACCCGAGTTCGAGTGGTGAGCCAGCCGTGAACAGCAGCAGGCTGCCAAGAGCCAGCCCGGCCGTGGCCGCCGCCAGTTGCACCCGCGGCTCCGCGCGCCACCGGCGCAGCCCGTACAGCCAGCCGGCCAGCAGGCCGCTGCAACTCGACACAGCGAACAGCGGAGCGGCTGCGTCGGGCGCGCCGTGGTCCACCGCGAAGGCTGTCACCGATACCTGCATGGCGCCGAAGTACACGCCGATAGCCAGATTATGGCCCACCAGCACCGCAAATCCGGGCCGCAGCAGTGAGCCGCGTGCTCGAGTGCGTTCGGCGAAGGCGGATACCGGTGGCGGTGCGGTACGGTGCTGCGCGGCGAAGGCCAGTCCGCCAGCCACTACCAGCACAGCGGCCAGTACCGTGCCGAGCGCCGGATGTCCGCCCGCCCCGATAGTGCTGACCAGGGCTGGGCCGGCCAGGTAACCCAGCGCGTTGCTGAGCGACTCGAGCGCGAACGCGGTGGGCAGCCCCGCGGCCCGGTCGCCGCGCAGCAGCGCAGACCAGCGGGCCGCGGACAGTGCGCTGAGCTGCGGGATGGTCGCTCCGACCAGCACCCCGCCCGCTGTCATCAGCCAGCTCGGGCTGCCGCCCGCGACCAGAGTCAGCAGCGCGGCTACCGACGCGGCGTGGGCGAGTAGCACGGGTGGCAGCACCCGGGACTGGCCGAAGCGATCGATCAGCCGGGCGAGTTGCGGCCCGGCCAGAGCCTCGGCGACGGCGAAGCCGCCGGTCACCAGACCAGCATCGGCATAGGAGTCGGTCTGTCCGTGCACCAGCCAGACGATGCCGAGGCTGGTCATCGCGATGCCGACGCGGCCGACGGCGGCGGTCAGAAAGAAGGCTGCGGCGCCGGGAGTGCGCAGCAGGGTGCGGTAGGTCGCCGACGACACGGCGGGTCCCTTTCGCTGCCCGGCGGGGTGGACCACACGGGGTCGTCGGTGTCCGGAATTCACCGACCCGTGGTCGTCACCTGGAACCGTCCAGTGTTGGCGTGGAGCGGGGACACGCACCCCACGCCGACTCCGTCACCGGGCAGAAGTCTCACGAATGGTCTCGACTGGTCTCAGCCGTTCGAATGCGGTGACTGTAGGCGCCCCAAGTCGGCCTGTCCAGACGAATCTGCGCATGTCCTCAGGAACAGCCTTGGCAGCCGGACCCGAACGATCTGCCCTTCACCACCCATCTGATCAACCCGCACGGTGACCGGCACCTGGAATCCGACGACGAAGACAGCCGCTTCCACCGGGGGTACACGGAGCCGGCGCCCACTTGCTTGAACGTCATCATGCAACCCGGCCCAGCGCCTAAAAGGTACTGGGCAACGGCTTGTTTCAAGGGCTCCCGCCCAGCGGGAGGAAAACGTCGACATCACGGGCCGGCCTCCCGCACTTCCCATCCTGCCCCGAACCGGCAGAGCTCCGGTGCTGCAAGAGGCCGGCGCCCTGCACGGGGAATGATCCTGACTTCTTCCTGGCCTTGTCATTTGGTTGATCAACGTGTCTCTCGGCGGAAGAACACGATCAGGCAGACCCCGCCTTGTTGCCCGGCAAACGACGCACCCCCACCGAGAAGCGACCTCGGTGGGGTCTGAAGCCAGGCCGAAGGCCGGGCGCCCTGGGAGAAGTCAAGTGGCGGAGATCAGGTCGCGCGCTGCGGCCCGCACCGCGTTGTAGGCCTGCTCCAGCATCTCCGGAGAGGTCGTCACCCTGGGCAGGTCGTCGGGGGTGTGGAACTCGCGGAAGTTCCCTGCCAGGGACAGCAGCGGGGCCGAGGGCCCCAGGGCCGTGTTCCACACCGCGCCTTCACCGGGGAACTTGGCCGCCTGGTTGAACCTCGCGGAGGCGAGGTCGGCGGCGAGCCCCGGAACCGCGTCGAAACCCGGATTGCTTGCCGCGCCCCGGGGCACCAGTGCAAAGCGCCCGTCAGGTCCGGCGGCGGCTGCCGCAAGCGCGGAGCCCAGGTGGAACACCGCGCGTGGCTCAAGATCGAACTCGTCGGCCAGGTAGGCCCGGACACCGTAGTTGTTCAGCTCGTGCCCCGTGTTGCCGAGGAAGAACACCGGGTGTTCGCGTGAAAGCTCGACGGCCAGCGCCAACGCCAGCGCGATGCCGGTCCCGCGCTCGGCTGCGCAGGTGAACCATCCGCTCAGGGGGGTGGTGACGACGATGGGGTCGGATATCGGCTTCCGGGTGCCGAACCAACCCGTCAGGCAGTACGAACGTGCGGGAACAGTCCGCGCCGTGAAGTCGACGTCGGCGCCGTACTGCTGGATGCGGTCCGCGACGCGTCCAGGGACGAGCAGCGTCGGGACGCCGGACTTCTCGACATCGGGGTCGCTGTTGTAGCCCACCAGCCCGTCGTACGACGGGTAGCCACTGGCGGTCGTACTGGTCGTGGGCAGCAGTGCCACAGCTGCTCCGGCCCGGGCGGCCTCGGCCACCGCGGCGAGCACCGCCGGGTCGCTTCCGTCCTTACTGGTCGTCACAGGCCTCACGAACTCCGCGCGACCCTTCGCCCGGCCGACACCTTCGTAGTACAGCGGAACGGTCGGCACGCGAACCTTCCCGACCCGGACCTCTGCCTTCCACTGGTAGTGCGGGTAGTCATAGCCCCACCGGCCGGTGACCGCACCCCGATCCCGCAACTCGCGCTCGAGCCACGTGAGCGCAGCCGACTCCTCCCGAGTCCCGGTCCGGTGGATCGGCCACCGGCTGTAGCCCTCGACGATCGAGTAGAGCGACGCGCCGACGCGGCTCCCGTCCCGCGATGCGACGCGCGTAGGGTGAGCGGCGTCGGCACGAGCCGGGGCAGCACCGAAGGCTGTGATACCGGCGACCGCGGCTCCGGCAGCGAGCACTGTACGGCGAGTCGGACGCCCGGGAAGATTCGAACTGTTCGAGGTCATTCACTGCTCCGTCAGGGTTCTTGATCGGCCGCACGTCGTAGGCCGCACGGAGAAAGACCAGTGGGAAGCCCAGCTCAGCGGCTTCTTGATCTTTCATGCCCGGCGCCCCGACGGCAACGCCACAGCCGGAGATTTCACACGTTGGCAATCGTTGGGATTCGGCCGGTGGTCAACCCGAGCGTGCAGGTGGGCCAGGAGTCGCTCTCCGCGGCGTCGCCAGTTGCTGACCATGTCCCATGTCTGATGCGGGCGAAGCCCCAACTCTCAGGTCAGGGTGGTCTCGACGGGATCGTGGGAGTGAGACGGGTAGCAGCACCTGCGTCCGACGCGCGAGGTCGTACCTGGGCTTTCGGCTGACACAGCGAGCGTTCGCGCCTGGGGGCGCCTCCCAACTGCCAGGAGTGGGGAAGCGTCGCGGCAGGGCGGACGTCGGCGGGGCGGCCAAGTACTCCGCGGGCGATACTCATTGACCGTTCATCAGCCTGTGGGAACGGAGGGGGCGGTGTCCCCGTGCTCCGTATCCACTCGGGGAGCCATGCCTCCGACAGAGGGTCCCGTGACAGCGATTCCCGATGTCGTCTGTCAAGGCATTCCGCTCAGGTGCGTGGGGTTCAGACGGCCTGTGTCCCGCACGTCTCGATCGTTGTAGCGACCGACCGGCGTTGCAGCCCGGCGGCAATGAAGTCCATCTCGACCAGCGTGCCGACCAAGCCTGTCTCTTTGAGCGTGCTGGCCGTCGCACGCGCCTGGCGCAGGGACAAGTGGAGCACCTCGCGCAGGGCTCGCAGGATGGGGACGAGATTCGATTCGTTGTCCGCAAGGTGAAGGCGCGCGGGCCCGTGCTCCGCGAGCAGGGCATTCCGGATCACCTCGGGAGTCTCTCCGCCGGTGTCCTGCTCGCACCAGCCGTCGATGCAGGTCTCACAAGCTCCTTCGGAGCCCCACCACAACTGCCCGCAGTCGATGTATTGGCCACTGTCGGCTATCAGCATGCCGCCGCAACTTTCGCACCGCGCCGTAACTTTCACTCCTTGAGTGATCACCGGACTCCTCGCCATGGACGTCGATCAAGGGATCCTTCTGCAAGCCGGCCAGGTAGTCGACCGTCTTTTCGCTGGCTAAGGGCTGTCCCGTCATCCCTGGCGGGCGCACGACGACAGCTACGGCATCTCGCTGCGTTGTCGGAACGCCCGAATACGCCCAGTGCTTGGCAGCCGAGTCGTCGTGTGACGTCGGGCGGCCAATCGGTGTCGGCCATAGTCGGCAGAAAGTTGAAAGCCGCATCCGACGCCCCTGGGGGCCAACCCTACGAAGGGCTCGCCCGGTCCCGTGGCAGAACCCAGGCCTTGGTCTGTGTTTTCAGCGGCGCGGCCTGTCGCCGCCCGCCAGAAGTGGCTTCCCGGCATCGCGAGCGCCTCTCCTGCGGTACCCGGCCGTCGCATTCCACTACCCGGGTACGGTACGAAGTCCCGTGTGAACGATCAGACTCAGCCCGCGACCGTTCGTGTGTTCATCGCCCTCGCCCCGCCCGACCACGCGAAAGAAGAACTAGCCCGGGAGCTGCGCCCCGCCTATGACACACACCCTCGCATGCGGTGGAACCGCATCGAAGACTGGCACATCACCCTGGCGTTCCTCGGGGAGCTACCGGCCCAGACAGTTCCGCTCCTACGACCGCCTCTCGCCAACCTCGCAGCGGACCACCAACCACTCTGCTTGGCACTACGCGGCAGCGGAACCTTCGACGACCGGGTGCTGTGGAGCGGAATCGACGGAGACCTCGATGAGCTGCACATGCTCGCCACCGATGTGCGTACCGCCGTCAAGGACTGCGGGGTCGCCTTCGAGGATCGGCCCCTGCGCCCCCATCTGACGTTGGCCCGCGCCCGCCGAGGAGATCGATCCTCGGCAGGAGAAATCGCCGAAGGGTTCGCCGAATTCACCGGACGCCGATGGCCTGCCGAACGTCTGCACCTGGTCGGCAGCAACGTCGGCCGTAGCCGCGGACCGATCCACTACCGCGACATCGAGGCTTGGTCCCTCGGCAGGGGGAACTCCACTGGATCTTGAACGAACCAAAAACGGCGACCTGGGGAAACATGATCATCTCGGGGGCTTCCTCAGAACTCGCGCATCAGGCGCTGGGTGATCACAGCACCGTGGCGGCGCGAGCCCGGCAGGCGGCGGAGAACGCGGACGGGGTGGCGTACGCCGACGTGGTGTCGGAGTACGCCACCCTTGGAGTGGGACGAACTGCGGCCCGCAAGCGGTCCTTCTCCCGCTACTTCGGGTCGCGGTCGTACAGCGACTTGGACCAGAAGTAGCCGAGCACGGCCAGCCCCAGGCACCAGACGACGGCCAGCCACCCGTTGTAGCCGATCTCGCTGCCGAGCAGCAGTCCGCGCAGGGTCTCGATGGCCGGGGTGAACGGCTGGTACTCGGCGATCGGCTGGAACCAGCCCGGCATCGCGTCGACCGGCACGAAGGCGCTGGAGAGGAGTGGCAGGACCATCAGCGGCATCGCGTTGTTGCTGGCCGCCTCGGCGTTCGGGCTGGACAGGCCCATCCCGACCGCGATCCAGGTGAGCGCCAGGGCGACGAGCGTCAACAGCCCCAACGCCAAGATCCACTCCAAGGCAGTGGCATCCGTGGACCTGAACCCGATGGCCACCGCAACGGCCCCGACGAGGACCACGCTCATCACGCACTGCAGCACGCTGCCGATGACGTGCCCGATGAGCACCGACCCGCGGTGGATCGCCAACGTGCGGAAGCGGGCGATGATGCCCTCGGTCATGTCGTTGGAGACGGACACCGCGCTGCCGATCGTGGTGCCGCCGATGGTCAGCAGCAGGATGCCCGGGACGATGTAGGCGAGGTACTCGGACCGGTCCGCCCCGCCGTCCCCGATGCCGGCGCTCATCACGTCGCCGAAGATGTAGACGAACAGCAACAGCAGCATGACCGGGGTGAGCAGCAGGTTCAGGGTGAGGGACGGGTAGCGGCGCGCGTGCAGCAGATTCCGCCGCAGCATCGTCGACGAGTCGCGCACGGCGAGGGAGAGGGAGCTCATCGGACAGCCTCCTTGGGCTGGTTGGGCAGGCTGGACTGACCGGGCTGTGGGTCGGTGCCGCCGGTCAGGGCGAAGAACACGTCGTCGAGGTCGGGGGTGTGCACGGTCAGCTCGTCCGCCTCGATGCCGGCGGAGTCCAGCTGGTCGAGGATGGAGCGCAGTTCGCGCTGGCTGCCGTCGCTGGGGATCTGCAGCGCGAGCGCTTCGTCGTCGCGAGTGACCTCGCGCAGCACGGAATCCGCGGACTGGTACGCGGTCGGGTCGGAGAAGCGCAGCCGTACGTGACCGCCGGGGACGATCCGCTTCAGCTCGTCGGCGCTCCCCTCGGCGGCGATCCTGCCGTCGTTCAGGACCGCGATACGGTCGGCGAGCTCGTCGGCCTCGTCCAGGTACTGGGTGGTCAGGAAGACCGTGACACCACCGGAGACCAGCTCACGGATGATCTGCCACATGTTGTGGCGGGAGCGGGGGTCGAGGCCGGTGGTGGGCTCGTCGAGGAAGATGATCCGCGGGTTGCCGACCAGGGTCATGGCGATGTCGAGGCGGCGCTTCATGCCGCCGGAGTAGGTGGAGGCGGGCTTCTTCGCGGCCTCCACCAGGTCGAAGCGCTCCAACAGCTCGGCGGTGACGCGCCGCCCCTCGCCCTTGGACAGGTGGTGCAGGTCCGCCATCAGGAGCATGTTCTCCTCGCCGGTGATCAGCCCGTCGACGGCCGAGAACTGCCCCGTCACGCCGATCGCGACCCGCACCCCGTCCGGTGACGTGGCGACGTCGTGGCCGGCGGCCTGGGCCTGCCCGCCGTCGGCGGTGATGAGCGTGGAAAGGATCTTCACGACGGTGGTCTTGCCGGCGCCGTTCGGACCGAGCAGCGCGAACACGGACCCCGCCGGGATACGCAGATCGATGCCGTCGAGCACGGTCTTGTCACCGTACGACTTGCGCAGACCGACGGTGGAGACAGCGGCCGGCGACGGGTGACCGTCACCCTTCCTGGATGTGGGCATGACAGAAGAAGGCATGGAACCCTCCCGTTGAAGGCTGAAGCAGCAAGGGAAATAGGCGAGTTGAGGGTGGTGCGGGGTACGGAGGCGCTCAGGCCTTGGCGCGGCGGACGTCGATGTTGCCGTGCCGGGTGCGGGCACGGACCTTGACGGTCTCCTCGGCCTTCTCCGGGGCCTGCGACGCGGTGAGCGTATTGCGCACCTGGCCGGAGCCCGAGCTGACGTCGAGCCAGGCGGCCGTGCCCTCGCGGACGCCGACCTCGATGGCGCCGTAGGAGGTCTCCAACTGGACGGTGCCGCGGGCCACGTCGCCCACGCGCAGGGTGCCGTGGGCGGTGGTGGCGGTGACCGAGTCCTCGGCGCGCCGGATCTCGATGTCACCGTTGGCGCCGCTCACCCGCAGCTCGCCGGTCGCGGCGCCGACGGTCGTGGTGCCGTGCGAGTTCTTCAGGACGGCGGGGCCGTCGATGAGGCCGACGCGCAGGCTGCCGGAGCTGGTGGTGATCTCAGCCTTGCCCTCGGCCCGGTCCACGGTGATCGAGCCGTGCGACGCGGTCAGCTGCAGCGGGCCGGTCGTGTCGAGGCGGACGTCGCCCGACGAGGACTTCACGCGGACCTCGCCGAGCCGGCCCTCGCCGAGCACCTGGACCCAGGCGCCGGTCATGTCGATGCGCGAACCCGTGGGCAGTTCGACCGTCACGTCGACGGTTCCGGTGCGGCCGAACAGATTGGACTTGGGCGTCCTGATGGTCAGTACACCGCTCGCGCACGTGACCACGGTCTGGTCGACCACCCGCACGTCCTGATCCCGCTTCGGGTCGCGGGGCCGCACCTCGACGACGGTGTCGAGGCGGTCGCCCGCCGTGAACTGGATGGAACCGGCCTCCACGTGCGCGGTGACCGAGATCGGTTCGGGAGTGTCGAAAGAAGGCATGGCTGTCCCGTCCTCTTGGGTCTTTGGGACGTCCCCGCTGGTGGGACGTGGTGTGGGTGAAGCGGTGCGGGCGGGGCGCGGCTAGCGCACCCAGCCCGTGAAGCTCTGTCCGACGGTCTGCGTCTTCTCCGTCGTACGCGGCCGGGTGCCGCCGTCGACCGCCGCCGACACGGTGCGCACCAGCCACGCGTTGACCGACAGGCCTTCGCCACTCGCGGCCTCCTCGGCGCGGACCTTGAGATGGGCCGGCAGACGCAGATTGACGCGAGCGGTGCCGCCCTCGTCGCCGTCGGCCGGAGCCGGGGTCTTGAGCGGTTCGACGGGCGCGGCCGGCTCCGCCGGAACGCCACCGTCGGTGGGCGGCAGTGTCACCACGAAGTCGGGTTCGAGCCCGCGCAGCCGTACGTCGACCGAGCCGGGGGCGAGTTCACGGGTGATCTCGTCCATCGCGGCGGAGAGCACATTGAGCATGGTCAGCCGGGTCGCCGACTCCAGGGGAGCAGTGAGCCTCTCCGCCAGCTCGCGGGCTTCGTCACCGCCGGCTTCGGCGGCCACCGCAAGTTGGCGGCGGAGGGTGTCGACATACGGAGTGAGGTCCATGACGCCATCATGGCACCATAATGGCTCCACACACAAGTCGTGCGGCAACATCTCCGGGTCGGTGACTGACGAAATCACCCTGACCTGCGAAGACATCATGGCGTCTACCAAAGTGATTATGGCGTCGTGCGCGCCCACGCGCCTTGGGGATCGCGGAATGGCGCCTCGCGGCACCGGATGGCACCAGATGGCGCCAAGCCGTGCCACCCGAGGCCATGCGATACCGCAAGAAGGTGACCTGCCCCGCCCCACGGTCCACCGCCGAGCCGGCCCCCACCCGCCCCGCCCTGCGCCACCCCATCGCGCGCCGCACGTCGGCCGTAACGGCCAACACAGTCATCACGCCGAATCCCGCCGGCGAGCGGTGTCATTGTGTGGTCACGTCCGCAGCGCGATGGCTCGTGGCGCACGGGCCTGGCGTGATGGGCGGGGCTGGATGGTTCATGCGGTGACCTTGGCGATGAACCTGGCGAGGTTCACGACGGTCCGCTGGATCTTCTCATCCAGGGTGAGCGACTCGTGGAGCCGTGCACCGACGCCCGCGTCCTTCTAGCCCCGCACGTACAGCGGGCAGGCGAGGTCGCTGCATATGTAGGCGCCCACGGAGTTGCCCTGCTGCCCGGCCCTGCCCGCCCTCGCGGCGACCATCAGCGAGACGCCCCCGGTATGGGTGGTCACGCACATCGAGCACATGCTGCGCCGCATCTGCCCGGAGGCGGCACCGGGGCAGCGCAGGGCGAGCGCCGCCGTGCGGCCGTCCAGCTCGGTGGCGAGGTAGGCGCGATCGGGGGCCTGGGGGTCACGCCACCCGAAGAAGTCCAGGTCACCCCAGGGCCGCTCGGCCAGGTCGCGAGGGACGGACAGGCGCTTCGCCTCGCCCTTGGTGCAGTTCACGAACGCGGCACGGATCTCTTGCTCAGTCAGTGGCTTCATGAGCGGGATGCTAATTTGCCTATAGGTGATAGGTAAAAGCATAATGGCTGTCGTTGAAAGTGAGGAAGGTTATGGTTCGAGCAGGGCTGACCACGGAACGTCTGACCCGGGCGGGGGCGGAACTGGCCGACGAGGTCGGCTTCGACCAGGTGACCGTCTCGGCACTCGCCCGGCGGTTCGACGTCAAGGTCGCGAGTCTGTACTCGCACCTGAAGAACTCCCAGGACCTCAAGACCAGGATCGCCCTGTTCGCGCTGGAGGAACTCGCCGACCGGGTCGCCGCCGCCGTGGCCGGGCGGGCCGGCAGGGACGCCCTGGCCGGCTTCGCGGATGCCTACCGCGACTACGCCCGGGAACACCCCGGCCGCTACGCCGCCGCCCGGCTCAGGCTCGACCCCGAGACGGCGGCCGCCAGCGCCGGCGTTCGGCACGCACAGATGACGCGAGCGATCCTGCGCGGCTACGACCTGACGGAGCCGGACCAGACGCACGCGGTCCGGATGCTGGGCAGCGTCTTCCACGGCTACGTCAGCCTGGAGATGGCCGGAGGCTTCAGCCACACCGCCGTCGACTCGCAGGAATCCTGGGCCTGGATCTTGGATTCCCTCGACGCTCTGCTGCGGAACCCGACCACACCTTGACCGGCAGAGGGCCGCACCGCCGGAGGCGGTCCGCCGCGCCGCGCACCGATTCATTCGAACAATCCTAAAAAATCTTGATCAACAGGCTGGGACGATGAACACTGAGCACGACTGGATCACCACACCTGTCACCGCGGACATGCTTCGCGGTTTCCTCGACGTGGAACCGACCGCGCACGGCCTGCTGCCGCATCGCCTGCCCGCTCGGGCTCGTCGGCAGATCCCTGACAGCCAACTGGCCGTAGCCGAGGCCCAGCCCTCCGGCGTGCGGTTGGCCTTCCGCACCCGGGCCACCACCATCGAACTGGACACACTGCCCACCAAGCGGGTCTACCGAGGTTTCCCGGCCCCGGCGGACGGCGTATACGACCTGCTGGTCGACGGCCGACTCGCCGCCCAGGCCACGGTGACCGGCGGGAACGTGCGCACGATCACCGACATGGTCACCCAGTCCGCCGAACTGCGTGAGGGGCCTCCCGGCACCGCTCGGTTCACCGATCTGCCGGCGCGTGACAAGGACGTCGAGATCTGGCTTCCGCACACGGAGACCACCGAGCTGATCGCCCTGCGCACCGATGCCCCGGTCGAGTCGGCACCGGACAACGGGCGCAGGGTGTGGCTGCACCACGGCAGTTCCATCAGCCACGGCTCGAACGCCGCCCACCCGACCGCCATCTGGCCGGCCCTGGCTGCAACCCAGGGCGCAGTGGAGCTGGTCAACCTAGGGTTCGGCGGCAGCGCGCTGCTCGACCCGTTCACCGCCCGTGCGATGCGGGACACCCCCGCGGACCTGATCAGCCTCAAGACCGGCATCAATCTCGTCAACACCGACGCAATGCGCCTGCGCGCCTTCACCCCCGCAGTCCACGGCTTCCTCGACACCATCCGCGAGGGACATCCGACCACGCCGCTGCTGGTCGTGTCCCCCATCCTGTGCCCGGTCCAGGAGGACACCCCCGGCCCCCTCGCGCCCGACTTCGACGGCGCGACCCTGCGGTTCAAAGCCACGGGCGATCCCTCCGAACGCGCCGCCGGACGCCTGACACTCAACACCATCCGCGACGAACTCGCCCGGATCGTCGAACAGCGGGTGGCCGACGACCCGAACCTGCACTACCTCGATGGCCGTGACCTCTACGGCGAGAAGGACTACGCCGAACTGCCACTGCCCGACGAGGTCCACCCTGACCCCTCAGGACACCGCCGCATCGGCGAGAACTTCGCCCGGCTCGCGTTCGGCGTTGGCGGCCCCTTCGCCGCCAAGACCGGCTGATCAAATCGCGGTCACGCAGACCGCGAGGTTACAGCGCGAAGCCCAGCAGCTTCGCCGGGGAAATGAAGGCCAGCCGCTCCACCGCACCCTCCCCGCAGACGCGATACCGGACGCGGTCCGCTCGGCCGGCAGCAGTCCGGCGGTTTCGTAGAAACGCAGCGTCGTGGCCGGGAGAAGCATCGGCGCAGCTTCCCTCCTTCGCTCGTCGGGCGCGGTGACCGGCGTCGCTGACATCGGTGACGGTGGGAGCGTGGCCCCCGCGGTCCGCCCCGTGGGGGCGGGATGCACACGGCTCCCGGAGCCTGTGCTCCGGGAGCCGTGTGATGCTCAGTCGTCCGTCAGGCGACCGTGATGTTCTCCGCCTGCGGGCCCTTCTGGCCCTGGGTGACGTCGAAGGTCACGGCCTGGCCTTCCTGGAGCTCACGGAAGCCGTTTGCGTTGATGTTGGAGTAGTGCGCGAAGACGTCCGGTCCGCCGCCGTCCTGGGAGATGAAGCCGAAACCCTTTTCGGAGTTGAACCACTTGACGGTTCCGCTGGCCATGCTCGTGCCTCTCAGTCGATATCGGATCCGCACCGCGCGAACCCGGAGGTGATCGTCCTGGTCCCGCACTGCACAGCAGAACGCCCACGCCAGGGCGCGGGCAGGAACTGCGAACCACGACATCTGACAACGACGTTACACGGCGAAACCAGCGCCCACCAGAGAGCAACGACCATGATCCAGGCCAGGTCGCCTGTGCCGGACAGCAGCGCCGACGCGCGCACCGGCGGCGTCCCGGCCAAGCCAGCCGCCGTCCCCCGCACCCCACACCCACACCACCGGCCGGCCATCCGCCGCCGTCCCACCCGTCGCAGCCCTCACCCTCGCGAAGCCGTCCAGCCCCGCCCTTGATCTCCTCACCACGTTCACGACGCTCGAGCAGCCCCTGAAAAGCGGGGTCCGCTCGCCGTCATTCGAGTGACCAGCGGCCCGTGCAGACGGTCAAGGCGAGCCCCATACGCACCGCTGGGGTCGGCGCCGCCCCGTCATGGCTTCGCGCCGCGAGGCACGACCATCTCGGTCAGCCGGGCAGCACCCGGCTCCAGGTCCGACCATGGGCCGGGCAGGCACAGCACGGCGATCGCGGACGTCGGGAACTTCGCCCGCGTCTGCTCCAGGGCGCAGCCATCCGCCTCACCGGCGAGCATCAGGACCAGGTCCTGCACGCCGGGGTTGTGCCCGACCAGCACCAGCGTCCGTACACGCGCCGGGATGTCCCGTACGACACCGAGCAACTCCCCGGCGCTCGCCCGGTAGAGGCGTGCGTCGTGGGTCACCGGCGTGGTGGCGTCGAGCTCGTCCGAGACGAGGTCCCATGTCTGACAGGTACGGCCGGCGGTGGAGCACACGACGAAGTCGGGAACGCATCCGGCCTCGCGCAGCCAGCGGCCGGCCGCCGGGGCGTCACGACGGCCGCGCGCGGCGAGAGGCCGCTCGTGGTCGGCCACGTCCTCAGGCCAGGCGGATTTGGCGTGCCGCAGCACGACCAGGCGCCGAGAGTCGCCCGAGGTCATGGTGTCTCCGGGTGCTGGTGGCCGACCTCGCGCGCGAGGTCCAGCCCGAGGACGCGGTCGAGATGTGCGAACGTCTCGAACTTGGCACCGGCCGGCACATCCGCGTCCCTTTCCACGCTGCGCAACATGTCCAGGACGGCGGGGAAGCCGAGATCGTCGGCGAGCGCGGCATGAGCCTGTCGCAGCAGGTCGGCAGGGATCGGCCTGGATGGCTCCTGCGCCCAGTCGGCCACCAGTTGCCGCCAGTGCCCGAGTGTCCGCCGGGCCTGGGCGAGTGCGGCACCGGTGACCATGACGGGCGTGCGGTAGGCATGGCCGAGCAACAGCATCCTGACAGCCAGCGGATCGGTTCCCTCTGGGGCGACTGCGTCCGGGGAGCCTGGGCCGCCCTCGTCCGGGGTTGCTGTGCCGACCTGGCCCACGTCGATCCGTACCCCGCCGACGCCGGCCTGCTGGTCGGCACCGTGCGCGAGCACGTGCACGTCGGCAGCAGCGCTCGGTGTCTGATTCGGATCGTGACCACGGACGGTGGCGGGCGGGTGGATGCCGAGTACGGCCATGACCCGGTCGAGCGCCCGAACCTGCTCCTGCGGCAGGTCCGGCGCGGAGAGCACCGTGAGCGCCTGAAGGCCGTGCAGCTCAGCGGTACGCGCCAGTACATCGCCGAGCAGCAGCACACGCAGGTGCACCACACCGATCCCGTTGTCGATGACCGGCAGATGGACGCAGATGCGCAGGAGGTGGTGGTGCGCGGAGGGAATCTCCACGAGGCGGCCGGTGCGGGCGTCGGCGATACACAGCATGCTGCGGAGGCTAGTCGTGGAGACCTCCGGTACGCAGGAAGCAGGCAGATGAAACCCCGGGCCATGGAACCCCGGGTTCGGTCGGTGCGGCGTCATCGCAGGCGTTTGCGGCCGAGCCTGTGGCGTTCGACGTCGGCAGGGGCACGAGCCAGCCGGGGCCGAAGAGCCAGCCTCCTGCCACGCTCGGCCATGGCAGTGACGCTGGACGGCCACGGCGGTGTCAAGGCCATGACCCGAGGATGGCGAACGGTCAGGATTCAGTGGCACAGGACACCAGCATGGGGGACGGGGCCAGAGAACGCCTAGAACGGCGGGCAGCCCTCGCCCGCGATCGGCACGATCGTAAACTCACTGTCGTGAGCATGACCGGCCGGCTCCTGGCGGACTCGACGCTCCTGGCCGTTTGGCATACACAGCCGGAGCTCGTCACTGTCGAGCAGGTCAAAAATCCGGTTCGTCGGGACACCGCGCAGACTGCCGCGCCAAGCATCAGGCCCAGCCATCAGCTCGGCCTGAACAGGGATCTGCAACTGCCCAGCGACCAACAACGCATCGCCTTGATACCGACTCGCCATATGTCCCACAGTCCCGCCACCACCACACCAGGGCAACCGCACGCCCAGGGCTCAGCCCCCGCTCGCTCACACGGCGAGTTTGTGGATCGACCAGCGGCTGAAGCGCTGGCCGAGCTTGCGCGGGCGAGTGCTCATGCTTTGCGGAGCCGTCATCGGGAGGCGGAGGCGCTTGCACCGCCGCATGACCAGGCACAAGGAGATTCACCGTCCCGACGCGGCGCGACACCTGTGACGGTGTCCGGTCCGAACCCGGCCTGATTACCCTGCTGGGCCGGACGGTCTCCCCCGCCGGCCCGTTCGGCCTGCAGTCGGCGCGGTCACCGGTGGCGGCAGCGGGGGCAGGGCAGCATGGACCGTCGATTCCGCCTGGGTGCCTTCGCACGTCGACCGGGCGGACCGTTTCGAGCGGGGTCTTCGTGACCGGACGGCTGATGACGGCGTACCCGACGTCGGCCGAGCCCGTGATCCATCCCCTGCTGTGCAGCGGGCCACAGCGCTTCGAGACGCTCAGCGGCAGGCCTCGCTCCTTCCACGCGGTCCCGACTACCAGCGTCGGGCGCCCGGCGGACCCGAGCCTGTGCCTGGGCCGCGGCGGCTACTGGATGCGGTGGCACACGCAGCCTCCGCGCGGCCCTGTCGCGGGCCGCTGACGGAAGCATGGGAGAAGGGCCGTCCGCCCGTTCCACGGCCGGAAAGCACAGGGCCATGGCACGCCCCGAGATGAGTTCCGTCAGTCCCCCGTGAGTGACCCGTGCATGTAGCGCAAAGGTCTCCATCGGACGGCATTCCATGATCGCGACGTGGGAATGGTCCGGCCGTTGCCGATGCCCCCCACAAGGAGTGATCCGCCCCATGAGCGCCCCCGCCTCGTCGACGAACGCACCCGCCTCGTCGACAACCTCCACGCCAACCGCACCCGGCGCCCTCCCGCTGATCGGGCATGCTCTCCAGCTCGCCCGCCGGCCGCTGCCGTTCATGACCTCACTTCGCGAGCACGGCAGCGTCGTCCGCATACGTATCGGGCCCACACCCGCGTTTGTCGTCACCGACCCTGCTCTGACCCGCAAGGTCCTGGTGACCGACTCCGCACATTTCGTGAAGGGCGGCAAGATCATTGACGCGCTGCGCACGTTCTTCGGTGACGGGCTCGCCACGGTCGCGGACGGCGACACTCATCTACGCAACCGGCGCCTGATACAACCCATGTTCAACAAGTCCCACATCGCCGATCGCGGCGCCGCCATGATCGACCAAGTGCAGGGCCTGATCAGTGCTTGGCCTGCGGTTGTGCCGCGCGACGTGTACGCGGACATGAACGAGGTCGCCCTCTCCGCGTTCCTGGTCGCCCTGTTCGGCGCGGACCTCCCCGAGCATCTGGAGGGCGAGTTCGTCACCCTCATGCCCGAGATCATGAAGGGGGCGATCCGTCAGACGATCCTCCCGCCCTGGACAACTCGCCTCCCGCTGCCCGCCAACCGTGCGCACGCGGACCGTGTGGCACGGCTACGCACCCTCATCGACCAGGCGATCGATCACCACGCCGACCGGTCCCCGGGCCTGGCGCCCGCAGCCGACGAGGTGTCAGCCGGCGCAGAACGGTGCCCGCATGCCGAAGCCCGGACCAAGGACCAAGGCGGACTCTTCAAAACACTTCTGACCGCCGAGGACCCTCTCACGCGGCAGCAACTCCAGGATGAGGCAATCACTTTGCTGACGGGGGCGATCGAGACCACCGGCACCACCCTGGCCTGGACACTGTATGAGATCACTCAGCACGACGAGGTACAGAGGCGCCTGCGCGAGGAACTCACCGCTGTCTGCGGTGACCGCCCTCTCCGCTACGACGACATCGCTCAACTCCACTACGCCCGCCAGGTGCTGCAGGAAGCCATCCGCAAGTACGGGCCGGCCTGGATGGTGACCCGAACCGCAGCTCGTGACATCGACCTCGGCGGTCACCGCATTCCCGAAGGGGCAGACGTCGTGTGGAGCCCCTACCTCCACCAGCACGACGCCCGCTACTTTCCTGACCCCGACACGTTCGACCCGGACCGCTGGACAGCCGAGCGCGCACCCGCCGGCCGTGGTTCGTTCCTCGCCTTCGGCGACGGACGCCGCAAGTGCATCGGCGAGAACTTCGCCTGGGCCGAACTCCAGATCATCCTGGCGAGCATCCTCCGGGCCTGGCCTCGCTTCACGCTCACCTCCCACCCCCCTCGCGTGCAGGCCGTCGTCACCGTCAAGCCAGACACCCTGACAATGGCGTACTTCCCGCAAGCAACATCGATGTCGCAGGCAGGCGCCGAAGAGGCCCCTCTGTTGCAGCCTTCGAAGTCCCGGCACAAGGAATAGGCGATGAGCATGCTGGGGCACGAGCTATCCAGTTCAGCTCTCCCACCTCGCTACGGACCGTGATCCAGCCCCACCGGAGAAACACGCACGCGAGAATCGGAGCGCCGGGGGCAAGAGGCGGGTGGTGTCGACCAGCTGCCCGCCTCTACCGACCGCAAGTTGAGAGCATCCAAGCGCTCCGGAGGGTCGCCTCGCCGTCCCTGTCCATAGGCTGCCACCGGTGCACGGCCGGATGCCGACCGCACTGCTCGTGGTGCGGGCGATGTCCAACACGCCGTTGCGGAGGCGATCGAAGACGGCGCAGCCCCGCCCGGTCTGAAGGCCTCGATTCCCTCCGAAGATCAGGGATGGGATCCCTTCGACGGGGCACTGGGCATGGCGGTATTGCCTGCTTTCTGGGGGGCGCACGGCTGTTGCGGAGTTCGGGGCGTTCACACCGACAGTTCGACGGTGGTCCGGCAGATGCCGCCGGCGAGCGCGTCCACGAGGTATCCCGGGCTGACGGCACCGGTCCCGGCGGCCTTGCTTCAGCTGCGGCGGGGTGTGCTGAGTTGCGTCCCGCGCGAAGTCACACCTGCATCACGCGTTACGGAGATCACGGCATAGATCGTTTAGGCTCTGGGCAGTCTCGAAGCGTACTTGAGCCATCAACTTCCGGCTCAAAAGGTGCAGTTCGAGTCAGTGGGCGTCAATTCAGATCGCCCTTTCGCAGGGGCGGGGGCCTGTGAATCGTCTCAAGAGAGGACGGCAATGCCGCAGGACGTCACATTCGACCTCCCCTTCAAGACTCCCGTGAGCGAGCATCTCCAGTACGCCCGGGAGCGCCACTTGCGCTGGGTGTGGGAGATGGGCCTGGTGCGCAGCCAGGCCGGGTTCGAGGAGTATCAGTCCTGGGATCTGCCCCAGGCAGCGGCGCGAACCTACCCCTACGCCTCGGCCGACGACATGGTTGTACTGATGAACTGGTTCTCTCTGGCGTTCCTGTTCGATGATCAGTTCGACTCCGGGAGTCCGGACCGTGCGGACCGAATCGCCGAGGTCGCACGGGAGTTGATCGCCACCCCGCTGCGCCCCGCCGGGACCGCCCCTCGCGTGGTGTGCCCGATCACGGTGGCCTGGGCCGAGGTCTGGGCCCATCTCTCGGATGGCATGTCCCTGACGTGGCGGACGCGATTTGCTGCCTCCTGGGGGCGGTTCCTCGTCGCGCACACAGAGGAGGTGGACCTGGCGGCCCGGGGCCTTGCAGGAACACTTGGCCTGGAGGACTACGCGGAGTTCCGCCGGCGGACGGTGGGCATCCACCACAGCATCGACGCGGGCGAGCGCAGCCGTGGCTTCGAGGTGCCGCCACAGGTGCAGGCGCACGAACTGATGGTCAGGATGCGGGATCTGGCCGCGGACACCATCGGGTTCATGAATGACATCCACTCCTTCGAGCGCGAGAAGCGCCGAGGGGATGGCCACAACCTCATAGCCGTGCTCCACCGGGAGCGCAGCTGCAGCTGGGAGGACGCCGCCGCGGAGGCGTACCGGATGACCACCGACTGCCTCGAGGAGTACCTCGAACTTGAGGCACGCGTGCCGAAGATGTGCGAGGAGCTTGGTCTCGACACCGATCAGCGGGTCCAGGTGTGGATGGGGGTGGAAGCCATCCAGCACTGGATCAACGGCAACTACGAGTGGGCGTTGACCTCGGGCCGGTATGCCGCGGCGAAGGAGGGCCCGGCCGCCACCGCCGAGTTGGCGGGCAAGGGTTCGCTGGACGATCTGCTCGCGGTGTGACGTAAGGCTCTGCCCGGCCGGATACGTCCGGCCGGGCAGAGGTGGATCACATACCGGTGGTACGGAGGTGGATCACATACCGGTGGTCTGTGCTGGTCAGACCGCGGTGGTCTGTGCCACGAACTCGACCGGGAGACTGTCCAGGCGCGCCTCCCAGGTGGAAGCGGTCGAGGTGAGGTCGTCGGCCGGCACGGCGAGGCGCAGTCCCGGCAGCCGGTGCACCAGGACGTCGACGGCCGTCTCGATGATGGCCTGGCCGATGTTCTGGCCCGGACACTCGTGCGCGCCGCCGCTGAACGCGAGGTGCGACTGGTTGCCCTGGATGGAGACCCCGGTGTCGGGACGGATCTCCGGATCGAGGTTGCCGGCGGTGAGCCCGAGCACCAGCAGGTCGCCCTCCTTGATGTGGTGACCGGCGAGTTCGAGGTCAGCGGTGGCGAAGCGCCCCGGGAGGACGGCGAGCGGCGGGGTGTTCCACATCACCTCTTCGACGACCGTGGTGATGTTGAGCTGTCCGCTCACCAGGCCCGCGAGCCGGGAGGTGTCGGTGAGGATCAGCTGCAGCACCCGGGCCAGCAGGTTGCTGGTGGTGGTGTGCGCGGTGATCAGCACCAGGCGCAGATGGCTGAGGATCTCCTCGCCGTCGAGGCCGGCTTTGTGTCCGAGCAGCCCGGTGGTGAAGTCGGAGCCCGGCTCGGAGCGCTTGCGGTCGGCGAGTTCCCCGAGGATCTCCATGATGCGGTCGTTGTGGGCGAGGGCTCCTTCGCCGCCCTTGATGACCTGGGCGCAGGAGACGGCGAGGTTGTGTCCCTCGGCCGCCGGGAGCCCGAACAGCCTGGTCAGTACGAGCATCGGCAGGTACTCGGCGTAGTCGCCCACCAGGTCGGCGCTGCCCTCGTCGGCGAACGCGTCGATCTGCTTGTTGGCGAAGTGCGTGACATGGCGGCGGATGCCGCGGCCTGCGATGCTCTGCAGATTGTCGGTGACCGCTCCGCGCAGCCTGCGGTGCGGCTCGCCGTCCTGGGACACGCAGTCGGGGCGCCAGCCCAGCATCTGGATGAGCGGCGAGGTGGCCTCGACGCGTCCTTCCTTCCAGTCCCGCCAGATGCGCGAATCCCGGCTGAACTGGCGGGGGTTGTCGAGCACCCGCCGGTTCTCGCGGTAGCCGAGGACCAGCCAGGCCGGGATGTCGCCCTCGAGGAGTACCGGCGCCACAGCCCCGTGCTCCTTGCGCAGCCGTCCGTAGATGCTGTGCGGGTCGAGTGCCGCGTCCGGTCCGTACAGCCGGGTGAGGTCGTCCGCTCCGCCGTGCGCGACGGGGCAGCCGCGGGGGGCGGAGGGGCCGTTTGTGAGCTGGTCGTTCATCGGGGCTCCAGAGCGGCGGCGGCAGAGCGTTCCTGGAGGTGGCGTATCAGCGCGACGAGGACGTCGCGGCTGGATGCCCGGTCCCGGGCGTCGCAGGCCACGATCGGGGTGTGCGGGGAGATGTCCAGGGCGTCGCGGATCTCCTCGATCGGGTGCTCCTTGGAATCCGGGAAGACGTTCAGCGCGATGACGAAAGGGACGTCCTGCCGCTCCATCTCCTCGATGGCCCTGAAGCTGGACGCCAGGCGGCGGGTGTCCACCAGCACCACCGCTCCGAGAGCGCCCTTGAACAGACCGTTCCACAGGAACCAGAACCGCTCCTGGCCCGGCGTCCCGAACAGATAGAGCACCAGTTCGTCGTTGATGCCGATCTTGCCGAAGTCCAGACTGACGGTGGTTTCCGTCTTGTCCGCCACGCCGATCAGGTTGTCGACACCGGCACTGGCCTGGGTCAGCGTCTCCTCGGTCGTCAGCGGCTTGATGTCGCTGACCGATCCCACCATGGTGGTCTTTCCGGTGCCGAAGCCACCGGCGATCATCACCTTCACCGAGCGGGTGCCGCCGCCCAACTTTCGGTCGGGATGGTCAAAGCCTTTGAAGTCCACTGAGTACCTCCTCAAGCAGCGCGAGGTCGGGCCCGCGGCCGGCGCCTGACGCCGGGATGGGATTACGGGCTTCGACGCGGCCTGCGTCCAGCAGATCGGCCAGGAGCACCGCGAGAATGTTGAAGGGCAATCCGAGATGGGCGCCCAGTTCGGCCACCGACAGCGGATCGCGGCAGCGCCGGACGATCTCCTCGTGCTCATGCTGCATGCCCGGAACGGCAGCGGCGCAAGCGACGATGAGGGTCGCCACGTCGAGACTCGCCGCAGAACCGCCCGGTCCGCTGCGGCCACCGGTAAGGACGTAGTAGCGCTCAAGACCGGACGGGTCCGTGGGACGGCGGGGAGCACTCATCCAGAGTGCTCGTCCAGGCGCGGAGTGGTGCCGAGGAGCTCGCCCATCCTGCGCGCCAGATCCCTCATCTGGTGACCGAGAAGACCCTGGTCGAGTCCTTCCCTGGCAAGCACTCCCAGGTATGTCTCCACACCGGCCCGCACCACGAACAAGTGGCCCCCGTCGACCTCGATCATCGCGAGGCGCAGCTGCCCCGCGTACTTGGGGAACTGCTTGGCCACCGGCTGGGCCAGCGCCTGCAGGCCCGCAACCACGGCGGCGAACCGGTCCACGTCGTCGGGGTCCTCGGCACCGTAGGAAGTGATCGCCTTGCCGTCGCTCGATGCCACGAGGGCGAAGCGGATCTCCTTGATGCTCTCCGTCAGATCGCGGAGCGCCCAGCTCACATCGGTTCCCTGTTGCGTCATGGGACTAGTCGCTCTCTTCAGTGCGGTGCTCGTTGAACTCGCGTACGGCAGTCGTCTCGCCGTCCGGGGCCGGGTCGCGATCCGTGGTCATGTCGCGCGGCGGGCCGCTTGCCCGTCCGGCCGTGGCAAAGGCGGCCAGGCCGGTGAAGGACGCGTCGGGCGGCACGGCGGCCACACTCTCCTTGCGGTCGGCGGCACCGGACTGCGGTACCGCAATATCGTTCCGGATGCTGCGGCGCCTGGGCAGACCACCGGGAGTGGTGTCCAGCGCTTCAGCAGTCTCCACAGACCCGGTCCGGACCGGCTCGGGGGCCGGCGCGGCCACCGCAGTCGGTGCCTGCTCGGTGACGGCAGCGGGCAACTGACTGAAAAACTTGTGCGGTACGACCACGACCACCGATGTGCCGAGCCACGGCGAGTCCGCGAAGGTGACCCGGATGCCGTAACGGCGTGCCAGGGCGCCCACCACACGCAGGCCCAGGTTCGCGTCCTCCGAGATACCACCGAGGCCCGGCCCCTTCGAAGTACCCGCGAGGGACTGTTCCGCCTCGCGCTTCTTCTCCTCGCTCAGGCCCTTGCCCGCATCCTGGATCTCGATGCCGACGCCGTTGGGGACCTCCTTGCCGGAGACGACCACGGCCTCGGTGGGCGGCGAGTAACGCGCCGCATTGTCCAGGAGGTGGGCGAAAATCAGCGTGAGGTGGTCCACCAGACCCCCGTCGACGCCGAGTTCGGGCAGGTGACGGACCTGGACACGGTCGAAGTCCTTGATCCGGCCGATGCCGCCACGAACCACGCTCAGCAGTCGCTGCGGCTCCTGCCACTGCCGTCCTGGCCGGTCCGAACCGCCCAGCACACCGATACTGGCCGCGAGACAGTCGGCCGGGCCGATCTCCTGGTCCAACTCCATGAGCCCCTGGGCCACCGCGGGCAGCCGTCCGTGCTCGCCCTGCATCTCGTGCAGCCGTCCGCGCAGCTTGCTGGTCAGCACATGGATCCGGCTGCCGATACTGATCACAGCCTGCTCGGCCGACGTGGAACGGTCGAACTCCTCCTCCACACCGATCAGCGCAGTCCGCAGGACCTTGCGCAACTCGGCGCGCAACTCCGGTCCGGCATCCGCCTCCCGGCCGACCTCCAGCAAAATGTCGTCGATGGCCTCGCCGTCCCGCAACCGCCTCAGCGCATCGGGCAGATACGAATCCCCGAGCCTGCCCACGACGGCCTGCTGAAGGACGAGTTGCTCCTCCCAGACCCGGGCCTGCGTAGCAACGCCGTTCTCGTGGGCCTGCGACTGCTCGGCGAGCCGAGCCTCGAAACCCCTGGTCTGCTCGGCCAGTTCCGCATTCAGGCCAGAGCGCTCAGCCGCGAAATTCCTCTCCAGGGCCGCCACATGCTGCTCCCACTGCCGGGAGAGCTCGGCCTGCGAGGTGCGGAAGTGCCCGTCTGTACGCCGCAGTTGGTCCCGGGCACGGACGAGGAGCCGCACACAGACAGCACTGGCCGCGGTGGCTGCGGCGCCGGCGAACGTCGCGGGTATCTGGACCTGGTCAGGACCCGCGACCACCGCGGCGACGGTCCCGGCTCCTAAAGCGATCGGCATCAGCCACCAGCTGTACTGGCCAACCGGTGCACGCGCCGCCGGGGGCGGAGAGGCAAGTTCCATCTGCATCCTTCGAAGCAAACGACCGAACAAGGGGGTGTGCAAGCGCCGTATACGTCAAAAACACAGCACGAGGCGACCGAGTACGTTCGTGTCAACTCGCAGCGCCGCAGGGGAGCCTATCGGGTCCGACATCAAAAGGATCAACCCCCTCCGCATACCAGTTCGTATCAAGTCACGCTCCGAGCGGATCAACGCAGTGCACGCACCGGCGTTGCCGGGAAACCCAGCCTCTTCCCGCCAATATCCAGCCAAGTTCCAAGCAACGACCAGGCGAACGCCCCCGACGAGCACCGGCCGCACTCCGTAGGACTGCCCTCGCCCTCCTGGTGACCTGGGGCAGTCAACTCGCAGTGCATGCGACAGATACAGTCGCCCATCCGGACTGAAGAGTCCCGGGACGGCAGTGCTGTCGGCCCCTCGGGCAAGTACGTGCGAGATACTGCAGCCGGTCCAGGACGCATCCGACGACGGCCTCGCAGATGAGCCTCCAGCCCCTGGACCCGCCGGCCGGTGCCGTGCGCTGTCGCCCGCACTTCAACGCGGCAGCACAGGACAGGGCGAGAACCGAACAGAGCGGCCAGGCGGTCGGCGAGGCATCAACAGCATGGCTCAAAGACGGCGGGACGCCTTCGCTCAGCCGGCCAAAGTGTCCTGGCGGAAGCACCTGCGCCAGGGCAATTCAGTCAGACGCCGCAGAGCTTCGCATGCCCGGCGTCCGCTGTCGTCGGCGAAGTACGTCAGGCGAACGACGCCCTGAGCGCGTACAACCCCTGACCTCTCGCTGACATCGACCGGCGGCTCCGGGTCCACCGAACCCGCACGCGTCACGCCTGTGGTCAGAATTCGCGGTCGATGCCGGTCACGGCGGCCGGGCCCAGCGGGGCATCGTCCTGTGTGAAGCCGCCATCCCTCAGCGCGCTGGAAACCAGACGTACTGCTTCCGCCTCGGCTCCGGCCTGACTGTCGGCCTCGACTTCGAGCCTGACGGAAAACGTACTGCCCTCACCGACCGTCAGAAGGTTCAGCTCCTCACTCTCCCCCAGATCGGTGTTCTTCGGATCCTGTGGGCGCAGCCTGCGTTCCATATCGGCGCGTGAGGCATCGGTGACGCCGTGGACGAAGGTACCGGGAACAGTGATGACATAGGTGGTCACAGGAACTCCTTACACGGACGCCCCTGCCATGCGGGGCGCATCCGGCTTGATGAGCGGTTGCTGTCACTCCATGGAGTGACAGCCAGTCAGCACTCACGCCTTGTTGTCACTTGTGCCGCCCAAGGGCTGTCCCGTGATCCCTGGTGGATCAGCGCGCGGCGTCAGATGCAGTGCCTCGCAAGGCGGAGGAGCGCCTTCATACCGGGCGCATTCGGGCGTTCCGACAACGCAGCGAGGCGCTATAGCTGTCGTCATGTGCCCGCCAGAGGTTGCGGGACAGCTCTTAGCCGTCCCGGCCTTCAAAGACACGCCGCATAGCGGCCCCCTCGTCCTCAACCAGCGCACGCCGATCCGGCAGCTCCAGCACCTGCCCACAGTGCTCACACAGCTCCCCCTCCTTCGCCGGCGTGCCGCACGCCTTACAAAACTGCTGCCCCTCCGCCTTCTCCGCCATGACGCCTCCACTTCACCGAACGAGCCGTAGACGCCGCGTACCCCAGAAGGGCTATTGGAACCCCTGCATTGTGGCAGTGACCGGAGGGATTGTTGGCGGAGCGGGCTATCGGGGCGCTCCTGCCCCGGAGTGGCCTGGGTGACGGCGGACCATCCGGCCGGCCCAGGTGCGAGGGTCCCGGTCCGGAGTGAGGATCGGTGTACGGGTGGTGGCCCGGATGTCTCTCCCGGCCGCGGCTGGACCACCACCCGACCGCCCCACGGGGGCCCTGGGGTGTATGCATGCCGTCGACAATCTGGAGGGCGGCGATCTCGTTCGGGCTCGTCACTTCTCTGAACCAAGGCATGTGCGCGTGAGTTGGTGTTTTTCTCCCTCCCTGCTGTAACAGGTAGCGCGGTGTCGACGGAGAGACTTCCTGACGGCAGGGAAGTTTTGTGTCGGTCGTGTTCCCAACCGGCTTCTGGTGCGTCGTAGGAGAAGTTGTACTCGGTGATGTCGGTATCCAGGACGTACCCGATTCGCTCGTAGAGAGCGTTGCTGGTGGGTCGGCCTCGTCTTCGGGGAATCGCCATTCCACAGGTGAGGTCTCGGGCGCCCTTCCAAGGTTCCATGCGGTGTGGGTAGCCGTTCGATCACATGAAGTGTTGACGTGGGATATCTCCCACAAGGAATGTCGATAGCGTCAGAAAAATGAAGCCCCGCCGGCTACGTCCTGGCGTGACTTCCGATTAGCCACCGAAATCACCGGCCCTGTCACGAAGATCACCGGGACCATATGACAGCCTCGGACGCGGCACTCAGGTCTGACTGCCCAACCGGCTGCGTATCCTCGGCGCCGCACCGAACTACACCTATGGCTACCACCCCGTCCCAGGAAACCGTGCCCTGGTATCCACCAGCAGCCTGAGACCGGCAGCCTCGGGCTTACACCACCTGCTGCACCATCTACGACTCCCTGCTGCGCACCCGTGACACCCAGTCCCCGCCCGGCGGCCGCCTCGACAATCTGACGCAGCACGACACCCGCGGCCAGGTCAGCTCCACCTTGTCCGGCATCTGGGACGCGAGCAGCGCACTGTCCCGCACCCCGGCAATCGTCGAGGGCGGCCGGGCCCGCTGTAGGTGGCCACCGCCAACGACGGTGCCGCTGCGCCTGGGCGAGGCCACACCAGGCAAGGTGCACGCGAGTTCCCACGACTGTCGCGATCGACGTCGAGGCTCAAACCAGACGATCGCACATCGGCGAACGCGGAACTCCGCCCTCGGATACAGGGGACGCAAGCTCGCGGAGCTCAAGGCGACAGGCCTTAAGCAGTCCTTATACATTCACAACGAAATCCCGATCCAAGGAGGCGCGAATAACCGCCCCGCGCCCGGGAATGCGGCGGGCTCAAGCCTGCTCGCGGGCGCCACGGAGGCATCGTGTGTCGCATGTCTCAGACAAAATGTCCCCATTTGGCACACATGAGTTCAATACTTATCCGGGTACGAGCAAATCGGACGATGTCAGGGAGTCCTCACTCGTCATGCATACCCTCATACACGCTTGGGACGAGATCTACTCGTCCTGGCGCCAATTGCACTGGTACGGGGTGGCCGTCGGCTCACTCCTTGGTATCAAGTTGCTCCTGTCCATCCGCCGGCGCCGCAGTCCCGGGCTCACATTCAGGAAAACGAACCATCGGCTCAAAATTCACGGGGTCGTCACGGTGTACAACGAATCCCCCGCGATGCTGAGGCGCTGCCTGGAATCGATCCTCGCGCAGACGCTGCTGCCTCAGTCATTGACGGTCATCGACGACTGCTCCGCCGACCAGTCCGCCGCTGCCCTCATCGGGGAGATGCGCCCGCAGTTCGACCGGGCCGGAATCCGTCTCGGCTTCATCCGGTTCCCCGACAACCGCGGCAAGCGCCACGGACTCGCCGCAGGCTTCCGGGAGGACCCGCTCGCGGACGCGTATCTGTGTATCGACTCCGACACGGTGCTCGACGAGCACGCCGTCGCCGAACTCGCCGAACCCTTCGGGGAGCGCCGTGTCCACTGCGTCACCGGGTTGGTCCTCGCCCACAACCGCGGCACCAACCTCCTCACGCGCCTTATCGACATGCGGTACGTCAATGCTTTCCTGGGCGAACGGGTCGCCTACTCGCGTCTCGGTTCCGTCCTGTGTGCCTGTGGCTCTCTCGCAATGTATCGGGGGTGGGTCATACGCAAGAATCTCGACGACTTCCTCGACCAGCGGTTCCTCGGGCGCCCCGCGACCTTCGGTGACGACCGGCGTCTCACGTACTACTGCCTCACCGAGGGCAAGTCCCTCATCCAGCCGTGTGCTGTCGGCTACACCGACGTCCCGGAACGTCTCGGGCACTACATCCGCCAGCAGATCCGCTGGGGCAAGTCCTTCATCCGTGAAGGGTTCCTGCTCTTCGCCAAGTTCCGGCTGAGCCGTATGTACTGGTGGCTCAATCTGATTGAGCTCGTCACCTGGGTTGCCTTCACCGCGGGCATGCTCACCGCCCTCGTGGCCATCGCGCTGCATCCGACCGGTTGGGCCCTGCTCGCCAGCTACGTCGGCTACATGTGTGTCATGTCGTGGGTGCGTTCCATCCACTACCTGCGCGGCGCCGCCATGGTCGGGATCGTCGACCGGGTGCTGACGTTCCTAGCCGCCCCGCTGTACGCGCTGCTCAACATCGCGCTGCTGCTGCCGCTGCGCCTGTGGTCCCTGGCGACCCTGCGCCACACCAAATGGGGCACCCGCGCCAAGATCGAGGTCGGCACGGACGCCGCAGCTCCCGAGAGCCGCGGCGGTGCTCCGGCCCCGGCCCTCGCGATCCCCCACCAGGCTTGGGACGGCACCGCGAACCTACGGAGCGGACCCGCATACAGCCCGGACGGCGGGGTCGCACTGCCAGCCTTCGATCTTCCCAGCCCCCAGACGCAGGCCGTCCAGTAGGCGCCGCTCGGTTGGCGTCGGGGCCGTCCGGAGGTCGGCACATGCGGGAACACGCATAGTCGCCGATCCGCTACGGCGGTGCGACGGAGACTGCCGCCGCCACCCTTCCTGAGCGTTCTGTGGGATGCGCTCAGGGAGGACGGCGTCGGCCTCCGCCACCGTCACCCACGCCGGTCCCGGTACCGCCCCTCCACCTGCACTGGGAGCTTCTGTGGGCACTGCCCTCCCTACCGTCCGCCCTGTCCGTCCTGATGACCGCGGGCCTCGACGTCGTGCGTGGACCGTGTTCAAGACGTTGCTCCTGGTGATCGCCGTGACCGCCGGTGGCCTCGCGCTCTATCCCGAGTGGCGTGCCGCGCATCAGGCGCCCCCGCAGCTCACCGTCCGGTACAAGGCCGGGAGCCCTGCCACGGCCGCGGTAGCCCAGCCATGGCTGGAAGTTGTCAACACCTCCAAGAAGAGGGTGCGCCTGTCAGACGTGGCGATTCGCTACTACTTCACCGGAGACGGGGCTTCCTCGTACGCCTTCAACTGCGTCAAGGCCACTGTCGGCTGCTCGAACATCGCCGGGGAGACCGTCGCGCCGGCCGATCCCACCACCACCGCCGACCGCTACCTCCAGATCAGCTTCACGACGGGCGCCGGCAGCCTGGCACCCGGCGCCAAGAGCGGAGCCATCGGACTGCAGCTGTACCGCCCCGACGGCCGGAAGCTGGACCAGCTGGACGACCGTTCGTTCAATGCCGCTGACACCACCTTTCAGGCGTCGAGGACGGTGACCGCATACCTGCGCGGTGCGCATGTCTGGGGGGACGAGCCCACCGGCCCTGCCGGCTCCACAGGCCCTACCGGCTCCGCGGGCCACGCTGCTGCGTCCGCACGGGGCTCATCCGTCCCCCGCCCGAGGCCTGCCCACCCGCGCGGGATCGTGTTCGACGACTTCCACTACAGCGACGCCGACGATCCCGCGCTCCACGCGCACGGCTGGCTGGTCCGTACCAGCCCGGGCGGTCCGGGCATCCACGACACGTGGTCGGCCGCAGGCGTGAGTTTCCCGGCCGAGAAGACCGCTGCGGGCGGCCAGGTCCTGCAACTGCGGGCCAGCACCGACGGGACAAAGGCGAGCACCAAGCAGGCCGAGGTGCAGAGCAGCGGCACCAACTTCCTGACGGGGACCTACGCCGCCCGGATCTACTTCAACGACAAGCCCACGAGTGGTCGCAACGGCGACCACGTCAACGAGTCCTTCTACACGATCTCGCCCAACAACTCTCGCTACAGCGAACTCGACAACGAGTACATGCCGAACGGGGGCTGGGGTGCGCCAGGTCCCAAACTCGACACCACGAGCTGGTACAGCGCCGACACCGGAGACCGGGTCACACACAAACTGGTCTCCAGCCTTCAGGGCTGGCACACCATGGTGATCACGGCCGCGCACGGCGTGGCCACCTACTCGGTGGACGGCCACAAGCTGTTCAGCAGCGGCGGCAGGTACTTCCCACGCCAGAACATGTCCATCAACTTCAACACCTGGTTCGTGGACCTCCCCTTCACGGGACCGCGCGCCTGGGACATGCGGGTCAACTGGTTCTACTACAACGCCGACAAGGCCCAGTCCCTGCCGGATGTGCAAAAGGCTGTGAACGACCTCTACGAAAGCGGCACCCACTACGTAAACACCGTCCCCGAGCACTGAGCCTGCGGCCTTGCGCGACTGTCGGGTCACTCCGAAGTCCTGTGCCATCCGGGCGCCGGTCCGGCCCGGCCTGCGAGCGCAGGACCGACCACGGCCGGTGTCGAGCGCAGGCGCTCGGTCCACCGGCCGTGTCACCGCGTCAGCCCCGGCGGTTCCGCGAAGACGCCCGACGTCCACACGGAACGTACCTGAGCCGTCACTCAGCGCGCGCTCACGGAAGCGCCGTGGGCAAGCCCCCAGGGGCCGGCATCTTGGCCGCCCCGGCGGCTCTGAGTCGACGGCCTTCCGCACCTGTCCGGCTAGGGCAGACCCACCAGCCCCCAGCCGCGGCGGGCGGCCTCCGTGGTCACGTCGCCCCATTCGCGCAGAAGCGCGGTGAATTCCTCGAAGGTGCCTGGGCGGCCTGCCCAGCCCTCGCACTCGGCGGTGAACGGCTCGCGCAACTCCTCGAGGTGGGACTCCACTCGCCTCCAGGCACGGGCCTTGCCGGGTACTGCCTCAGGCGGGCATACCAGAAGGACGCGCAGGGACCCGTGGTCGGTGGCCGGCGGGAAGAACCCCCCGCCGCCGGCCAGCGCAGGAACGTCGGCCGGATCCGCATCCCAGATCAGACCGACGAGGAAGGTGTCCATCGCCTCGCGCACGGATGCGTCGACGAGGAGTCGTATGTCGGCCCATGCATCGCCCACCCTGGTATGCGGGCTGTAGGCGCCGGTGGTGGTGAAGTCGTACTCGGCGCACCATGCAGACCACCGATCCGGGGGCCACAGCCAGCCGCCGGCCAGTCCGTACCGCTGGTACTCGTCGTCGAGCTCAGGTGGCCAGGTCGTGTCGTCCAGTGCTTGGGCCCGATTCTCGTCGGGGATGGCGCTCAACTGCTCCCAGTCCGCCATGAACAGCGTGAGATCCAGACCCATAGCCGCAGCATAAGTAGGCCCTGAGCAGCAAGCCAGGACGGGTCAGCATTCCCGCCACGGATCAGCGGCGTACCGGGAGTGTCCTGCACGCCGGCGGTGGCACTCAAAGTGCCGACTGAGCTGCTCGAGTGCCTCAGTCACAAGTGGTGCGGCTGAGCACCGTAGTTGGCCGGCTTGAGGGCCGTACTTGGCCACGGGGCCTGGGTCTGTCAACGCATCAAGGCCGGGCGGGCGCAGCTTGGCACGAGCTGGCGCTCGCACCGTGAGACCAGGGTTCAGCTATGGCGAGCTGCACCAGCCGCTGCCGAACGCGCCGGTCAGGCGTCGCTAATACCCGGGTGCGCGCAGACGGGCGATGCTGGGACACTCCCAGCATGCCGATGCGGTGATGTCGGCGTCGTCGGCTTCTTCCCCGCGTACAGTGCGCTGCACTGAGCGGTGCGGTGACGGACAGGCGGTCACGGCCGGTGAGTTGAAGGATCATGGCAGGGCCAGACACAGTGAAGGCCCGGTATCCACCGGGCCTTCACGTTTGAGTAGCGGGGACAGGATTTGAACCTGCGACCTCTGGGTTATGAGCCCAGCGAGCTACCGAGCTGCTCCACCCCGCGTCGGTACGGTGAACTGTACGGCACTGACACGGCTCAGCCGAATCGGCCTTCGCCTCGAGACAGCGCCAACGCATCTGTGAGCGCTGTCGGCGCGTCATGAGCACCATCAGAAACTCGCCCTACGCCAGGAGACGGGGCAGTGGGAGCCTCACGATCCCTTGGCTCACTTGCTCCAACCGGTCGGACGCGCGGCGCTCTGCCGGGCGCGGAGCTGGAGGTACGACGCACGAGCCAGCCACCGCCAGGAGGGACCGGTGACGTCCCGACGGCGCGGGCTCAGCAGGGCGCGGCCCAGGACAACGGCGGCCCCAGACGCCGATCACCCGGCCGGGACCTGCTGCGATCACGACGGGGCTTCCCTTCTGAGGCGGTGTCCAGGTCTGTGGGGTGAGGTGGCTGGGCAGGTAGAGGGGGTTGTCCACTCTGGGCCGGCTTGGCATTTGACGTCTGGCGGAGCCTTATGGATATCTGTAACTTCTCCGCGGTGACGTCGATGGAGACACAGGGCATCGCTTCGATGACCGACGAGGCACAGATCCGCTGGATGGCGCTGGGTGACACGACTCGAAAGCCACTCGTGGTCATGCTCCATGGCGGCCCAGGACTGCCGGACTACCTGAGCGACGTCGCCCCCATGATCGCGGACCTCGCGCCCGTGTACCGCTACGACCAGCGCGGCACGGGCGCATCCCAATGGCACGGCCGCCATACCCTCTCCCGGCATGTGGATGATCTCGCCGAACTGCTCGACGTGTGGGGTGCTGGTAAGGCCGTTCTGATCGGACACTCCTACGGCACCACCCTGGCCGGCCGGTTCTGCCTTGCCCACCCCGACCGGGTGGCTGCAATCCTCCTGATGTGCGGGCCGTTCGTCGGCGACTGGCGCACGGGCGACCGAGCAGAACGCGATCGGCGCATGTCCGCGGCGCAACAGGAGCGCCTCCGCGCGTTGCAGCAGTTGCCGCACCGCACGGAGGACCAGGAAGTCGAGCTGCTCACGCTGTCGTGGTTCACTGACCACGCCGATCCCGAACGCGGCTGGCACTGGGCCGCGCAGGGTGCCCGGCAACGCCGCCCCATCAACTGGGCCATGAACAGTGAGCTGGGCAAGGAAGGACAGTCAGACCCGCTCGATGAGCACCTTGACGAACTACGCGCGTGCCTGCCGACGCACGTGGAGTTTCTCGGCGGAGACGCCGATCCCCGCCCGATGTCGGCACTTGAATCTCTCGCGCTCAGGCTCGATGTTCCGCTGACGCGGGTCGAGGGCGCCGGACACGAACCCTGGCTGGAGCAGCCCGACGCTGTACGCACGCACCTTCGGAGATTCGTGCAAGGCACGGTCGGCCCTGAGGGCTTCAACCGGTTCACTGGCTGATCCCCTCCCCGGCCATCGGCAGCGCAGCAAGTCCGGCGTCGTCGTCATCAGCGAGCCGGCAACCTCACCCCGCCCGCGGGAGTGGCCCGTCCGCTGCACCTTGTTCGATGTGGCGGGACGTCAGATGGACTTCAGCTGCGTACGCAAGAGACAGAACTCGTTGCCCTCGGGGTCGGCCAGGACATGCCAGCTCTCTTCTCCGGTCTGGCCGACGTCGACAGGTACGGCGCCCCGTGCGAGCAACCTGGCCAGCTCTGCGTCCTGGTCGCGGTCGGTGGCGTTGACATCGATGTGCAGCGGAAGCTTCCCGAACCGGGGGTTGCGGCCCGCGTTGAGGACGAGAGTTGGCTGTGCTCCGCCGAATCCGACGCCGGGCGGACCGATTTGGATGCTGCCGTCACCTTCTCGTGCCAGCTCGACGTAGCCGAGGACATCGCACCAAAATGCGGCCAGTCGGCCAGGGTCTTCTGCGTCGATGACGAGTTCGCTGATTCGGCATGCCATGCCGCGAGCATAGGTGCGCCGGCCCGGCCCTGTCCTCACCCGAGCGGCACGACCTCTGCTCCCCCGTCCAATGGGTTGATTCCATCTCATGGCGCGTCACATCGACTTGCTGGGATTCGGGTTGGGTCGGTAGTGGGCGATTCCCGCGTAGGACATCCCAGTGAGGCGGTGAGGACCTTGGTGTCGGGTTCGTCTGCGAGGGTGTAGGCGGGTGGAGCGCAGGATGCGGAGCAGGATGTCGACAGGGGCGAGGCCGTCGCGGACATGAGGGCGCCGACGGGTCCGCGGTGGGTCCGGGTGAGCCGGGTGACGAGCAGGTGGGGGTTACCCGAGCCGAGTGTGGGTGATCACGATTCCCGCCTCTACCGGCGATCTTGTGATGCCGCATGGCGAGCTCGCCATGCAGGTGAATAATCATTCCGGTTTGTTCTTTAAGATCCGATACGCATAGATTTCCGCCATGCTGCCAGCGAACTGTTTGCTCTCAGCTCGCAGTTGAGCGACAACACGACCCGTCATCATCGGCTGGGAGGATCCCGCCCACATGTCCGGAATCGTCGACCGGTGGACCACCACACTCCGCAGAGCCTGGAGGACCGGCACGCTGTGGCCGTGGTGCCTGGCGGCCATCGCGGCGGCCTGCGGCTACGCCGTGGCCACCGTCTTTCATCCCGGGTACCTCAGCGCGGACAGCAACACCCAGCTGTGGCAGGCGCTGGGGGACGAGCCGGTGAACGACTGGCATCCGCCGGTGATGGCGCTTGCGTGGCGGGTCATCATCCAGATCACGGGGGACTTCTCGACCATGGCCGCCCTGCAGGCCGCCTTGTTGTGGGGGACGCTGTGGGTCCTCGCCCGGCTGGGGTGGAAGAAGACCGGCAGCCGCGGGCTCTCCCTCGCGGTGCTGGCCGTCGGATTCGCGCCGCACATCATGAACTTCACGGGAGTGGTGTGGAAGGACGTGCACATGGCGTACGCGCTCCTCGCAGTCTTCGCGATCGCGCTCACCGTACGTGACCTGCCACAGGGCCGGGCCAAGGCCCGCTGGGCCCTGATGGTGCTGGGTGTGCTGTTCCTCGCATACGCCGCCCTCGTACGGAAGAACGGTATCCCCGCCGTGATCCCGGTCTTCGCCCTACTGGTCCTCGCGGCGTGGCCCACCCCGGGCCGACGCCGCTGGCTGGCTGCCACCGGTGTCTTCGTCGCGGTCGTGATCACCGGCAGCGCCGGTGTGTCCGCGGCCACTGCCCCGTTGGCCACCAGCGTGTACGCGGTGATCCCGGTGGACGATCTCGTCCACGTGCTCACCCCGGCCCAGGTGCGCACCGCCGCCGAACAGGCCGGCGCGAGCGCGGACTTGCGTGACCGCTTGGTCACCACCGCCGTCAGCTGCCAGGAGCAGCACATCACCTCCGATGCGTACCTGCAGTGCTACCCGCGCCGCCGGCCATTCGACGTGACGTACCTGAATCAGCACGCTGACGTTGTCGTCCGGATGTGGACGCAGCAGATGCCGCAGCATTGGAAGGGCTACGCCGAGTACCGGGTCCGGGTCTTCACCAAGCTGCTCTTCCAGAGCAACCAGGTCTTCTGGAACGGCACCCATGTCAATGCCGGCGCCCGACTACACCCTGCGGTGCAGAAGGAGCCGCTGAACGACACGCTGAGGTCCGCTCTGCAGAACTATGTGACCGGATTCGCCCGCGACCTGCCGATGCTCTTCCAGGGCTGGTTCTGGCTGGCCGTCTCCCTGGTGCTTGTGCTGCGTCGCCGGTGGACCGGCCCTTACTCCCGGGAACTCCGGCTCCTCGGGGCCAGTTCCCTCCTGTACATCCTCGCCTACCTGCCCACGGCGCCCGAGTCGAACTACCGTTACGTGTACTGGCCCGCGCTCTCCGGGACCGTCGCACTCGCACTCATCGCGATCGCCTTTGTGGCGCGTCGCCGCGCGGCGACCGACGACCCCGCCGGTGAGTCGGACGCCCACCCCACCGTGCCGCCGGCCGGCCGGGCCCCCGAAGCCGCCCCGGCAGGACCGCGCGAGGACTCCGGCGTCGCCGTGTGACCGCCCGTTGATCCGGGCCCTCAACGCTTTCCGGTGCTCAGAGGGCGTTTGATGAGGGTGCGGTCGACCAGCACGACCTCGCCGCCGCCCCGGGCGACTCTCCTCAGCGCGCGGTCCAGGCGATCGGAGCGTGCGGCGAGGAGGGCAGTTGCTCCGAGGTCCGGCCACGGTTACCCAGGCCGGCCGACTCGCACAGCGGCGCCGGCCGGGGTGTGGTGCAGCCGGCCCCGCCCGGCGAGCTGCTTCAGCTTCGCGTGCACCGCCTCGACCTGGGCTGGCAGTGTCCCCATGTCCAGCCGGACGCTGACACCCCCGGCCTTGGCCGGCTCCGCCGCACCGGCTACCACCTGCATGATCGCCTGATAGTCCTAGGGCAGTTCTGCGGTGTCCATGCTGTCCTCACGCAGTGGGTCCAGCAGCATCCCGCCCTCCCCCGGCGTCGTGTTCAACGCCGTACGGAACGGTCTGTGCGCCGGCCTATCGAACACGGGCAGAAGCTTGGCGTCGCTGCCGTTTCAGCGCGGGCGGCCGATCGGTCAGCACTCTGACCTGGGTCGGCAGCATCAGCCGACCTTCGGGTGTTGCGTTCCGTCGAGACGGGAGGAGCATGGGAACAGGGTTATTCGGGAGTCGGAAGTAGCAACGCAACCGATCGGGAAACATGCCCATGAGCTCCAGGAAAGAGGTAAAAATCCTGGTCGCCAGGGCGTCCGCAGAGATGGGCTGGACCGAGGCGGAAATCCTGGCTGCTTTCAGCCCTCGGGCGGCCCTCGACGTCGGTGCCGAGATGCCTCATCCCTTCCGGGAACGGGCGGCATTTCTGCGTCACAGCGTCTCGACCGCGGATGACGGTGTTCGTGTCGCGGATTCGGGCACTGGCCGGTTCGGTGTCCTCCTCAGCATGAGGCCGAGCGGCAGGGGACCCAAGAGATGACTGCAGCAGGCTCATACGATGCGGTCGTGATCGGCGGCGGCCATAACGGGCTGGTGGCGGCCTTGTACCTGGCTCGGGCGGGGTGGTCGGTGGCGGTACTGGAGCGTAACGCCACGGTGGGTGGTGCCATCGCGAGCGGTGAGGTCACATTGCCGGGGTTCATGCACGACCTGTACTCCACCAACCAAAACCTCTTCATCGGATCCCAGACGTACGCCGATTTCGGTTCCGACCTGTCACGCCATGGGCTGAGGTTCCACACCACCGACCACCCGTATGCCAACGTCTTCCCGGACGGGTTGAGCGTGCGTGTCTATTCCGACTACGAGCGCACCATTGGGCAGTTGGCGAAACACAACTCCGGGGATGCCGAAGGCTTCGCCGGCCTCTATCAGCAGTACAAACAATTCGCGCCGCATCTGTTCGGCCTTTACGGATGCGCCGTGCCATCGAGCGCGGCAGTCCGGCAGTTTCTGAACCTACTGCGTCACCATGGCCTGCGGGGTGCGAGGGAACTCACGCACACGCTGTTGATGAGTACCAGAGAGATGGGCACGACCTGGTTCACCACCCGGGAGGCGCGCGCCATGGCTGCCTGCTGGGGCATGCACCTGGACTTCGGCCCGGACGTGGCCGGCGGCGCGATGTTCCCGCTCCTGGAAATGTTCGCCGACATGGAGAATGGCATGTCCGTCGTCGAAGGGGGCGCGCAGCGACTGCCTCAAGCGCTTGCTGCGGTACTGGCGGAGCACGGCGGTGAGGTCCACACCGGTACGGAAGTGGACCGCGTCCTGTGCTCAAATGGCCGGGCTGTCGGTGTGCGCTGCGCCGACGGCAACACGCTGACAGCGCGTCGCGCCGTGATTGCGAACGTCGGGCCACCAGCCCTGTATCAGCGACTGCTGGAACCCGATCAGGTGCCTGCACAGGTGCGCCGAAAATCACGCGGATACCTGTACGGCCCCGGCACCATGATGCTGCACCTCGCACTTGACGGGCCATTGCCTTGGGCGGCGGGAAGCGAGCTTGCCGGCTTCGGGTACGTGCACGTGGCACCGTACGTCGATGATCTGGCACGCACCTATACCGAGTCCCAGGCCGGGCTCCTGCCCGTGGAGCCGCTGCTCATCGTGGGACAAACTTCCGCGGTCGACCCGACTCGGGCCCCGGCAGGCCGCCACGTTGTGTGGATCCAGATCCGTACGGTGCCCTCAGTTATCCGCGGAGATGCGGCAGGGACCATCCAGCACACCGGTTGGCCTGAAGCGGTCGAGCCGATGACCGACCGGATATTGACCAAGTTGGAGCACTACGCGCCCGGCAGCCGGTCACGGATTGTCCGCGCCACCGCATACACCCCCCAAGACCTTGAATCGGCCAATCCGAACCTTGTCGGCGGTGACAGTGTCGCCGGCAGCCACCACCTTTCCCAGAACTTCTTCTTTCGGCCTATGTCTGGACACAGCGGCTACCGCACGGCGGTCCCCGGTCTGTACCTGACCGGTGCGGCGACCTGGCCCGGCGCGGGCAACAACGCCACATCGGGTCGGCTCACAGCCCGCCAGGTACTCAAGGATGTTCGTCTGCGCGGTTGGGCATCACGTTCAGCGCGATGCCGGTGGCCAGCCGGCCCCCGACCTACATACACGGCTTCGGAAGGCCGGAGGGCTCCTTGAACCTTCCGAAGAGCGGCACCGCATCCTGCGCGCGTGCGATCAGACGTTCACGAATTGCCGTTGCTCGCCACGGACGTCGCCGAGCTCGGGCGGCGTGACACCCACTGAGCTTTTTCAGCGTTGCCTCTCCAGGGTGCGGACGGCATTGGCCACTGACGTGAGGCGGTTGGGGTGGCAGCGGGCATGGCGGAAGATGCGCCGGCGAATGAGGGTGCCCATACCGCGTTCGACGGGGTACCTGAGCCGGGAGTGCGCCCCGTTCAGCGACCTCTGCCCGATGGTGAGCTCCTTGCCAGGCGGTCGCCTGATCGGCACGGCGCAGGTGCCGCCGGCGCATCCCGTGGAGCAGGCGCCACCAGTTCACCGACCAGGCTGCCAACCCAAGGCCATACCGGCACGGTTGAACTGACGCATACGCCCGACAACGGGCCCTCTTTTCGGGTGGGACTGGCCAGTCCAGCCGAAGCGAAACTTCCCGTTCTCGTCCGGCCGCACCCCGGGCAAGGCGGACAACAACGAGTTCATCGCCCTACGGATCTCGCACCGTCCGGACGCCGACAAGCGCGCGTTCATCTGATTCCCCGCCTCATCCCGCCGGCGGCCGGTCCTCCGGCCGCCGGCGTGCCCGTACGGAGCGTGGAGTGCTGTTCTCGCCGCCTCGTGAGGGGTGTCAGGCGGCGGGCTGGTGCGGGCCGGCCGCTTCGGGGAGCAGTCGGGCGCTGACACGGTCCGCGCTCGGCCAGCGCACGTCGTGGACCCAGCGCAGCTTCTCGAATACCCAGATGAGGCGTGCCGACGGGTCGAGCTGGCCCGGCAGGACGCCGTGGCGCGCTCCCGTGGGGTCGGCGTGATGTGAGTTGTGCCAGCTTTCGCCGAAGGACAGCAGTGCGAGCGGCCAGAAGTTGGTGGCCTTGTCCCGACTGATGAACGGGCGTTTGCCCGCGACGTGGCAGACCGAGTTCACCGACCACGTGACGTGGTGCAGCAGCGCCATCCGGATCACGCCGGCCCAGAAGAAGCCCGTCAGCGCGCCGGTCCAGGTGCCGGTGACGAGCCCGCCGACCAGCGCCGGGAACAGGAGCGAGACGGCGGTCAGCAGCCCGAAGAACCGACCGACGAGCCGCAGGTCGGGATCGGCGGCGATGTCGGGCGCGAACCTGGCACGGTTACTCAGCTCGCGCTTCAGCATCCACCCGATGTGCGCGTGCAGAAGCCCCTTGAGCAGCGCGTGGGTGTCGGTCCCGTAGCGCCAGGGCGAGTGCGGGTCGCCCTCTCGGTCGGCGAAGGCGTGATGGCGTCGGTGGTTCGCCACCCACTGGACCGGTGAACCCTCGACCCCCAGCGAACCCGCGACGGCCAGGGCGATCCGCAGGCCCCGCCGTGCCTTGAACGAGCGATGCGTGAAGAGGCGGTGATAACCGACCGTGAGTCCGAAGCCGGACACGAGGTAGGCGACCACCGCCATCCCGACGTCCAGCACGGACAGGCCCCATCCCCACACAAACAGCGCCGCAGCGATCAGGCAGATCGGCGGGCCGACGACGAAGATCCACATCGCCACCCCCGCCGCGGCCGTCTGCGGGGCGTCGAGCAGCGGCTTGAACTCGGCCGCGGTCTCGGCGTCGCGTTCGGCGACGGCCTGTTCAGCACGGTCAGCGTCGGTCGGGTTCATCGATTCCTCGCCGTTGCTCGAGCCATTTCGGATGTGGTGCCGGACCGGCCGGGATCATGCGCACCTGTGCGCGCTTTCGAGCGCACTCGCCAGCCCACGGCATACGATCCCACCGGACGGCATCCGTGCAGGTCGTCGCCGATGTCCAGGGTGTGAACGCCGCGGGACCGAATTTCCTTCGACACGCCTCTCGACGTTCCACCCACCTCACCTTGCCCAGCAACGTATGTGCTCTGGCATCGATCTCCTCGTCTGTCGCGCACCGGGTCCGACCCGCGCCCTGCGCGAGGCGGATGCAGAGTATGCGCTGTTGGACGGCACTCTCGCCCAGTGCGACTGCGTTGGTGACGGCCGCGGCGACTATTCGGGCAAGCACCGCCGCCACGGCGTGAACTTCCGGCTCATCACCGACCCGCAGGGCAATATCGTGTGGATCTCTGGGGCCCTGCCGGGGCGGGGCCACGACCTGACGGCGGCCCACACGCATCACATCGTGAGCAACTACGTCTGTCTCGGCATGCCCGCCCTGGCTGACCTGGCCCACATCGGCGCCGGCTGATCCTCCCGTTCTTCGGTCCGATGCGAGGCAGAGTCACGGACCACCCGGGCCGGCGGGCTCGACCACCCGGAAGCGTTCGGCAACAACGAGCGTGTCATCGTCAACGACGGGGGTACGCCCCAGGAACTCGCTCACGCCATCGCTCTGGAAGAACTCTTCGTGGGCTGCCCGCCACTGTGCGACGTCGGAGTAGCCGCGCCCCTCGGCCCGCGCGAAGTCGTCATCGATGTCCTTCACGGGGACGACACGCACGTCGACGAGTTCGATCGTGACGGCCGAACGGCCTTCGGAATCGAGCACTGAGAATCGCTGACCGGCCTGTGGTACCGCCTCCCCGGCGTGCTCGTACATCTCCAGGAGGCCCGTGAGCGCGGTCTTCCGACCGCTCAGGATCGCCGCCACGCCACGGTCACGTTCCGGGCCAGGAAAGGCGAGTTCAAGAGCCGGAAGGTCGTCATGTCCCATCGGGAGAGGGTACGAAGCCCGGCCGCGCCGATCAATGGTCATCGCCCCGCTCGTCCCGGACACTCGCAGCGAGCACCTTCGCAAGCCCCGGCGTTCCGCGCCGGGAGACTCAGAACACCGGTCGGCTGATACCCCCGGTTCAGGCGGCGGGCTGGGAGATGAAAACTCGTTCCAGCAGGGCGTGCAGGGAGTCCCGTTGCTCGTCGCTGAGCGCGTCCAGGCCCTCCTGCGTAGTGTGCATCTTCGCGCGAATCGCGTCGGCGACGCGCTCGCCCTCGGCTGTGAGGACGACGTTCTTGATGCGCCGGTCGGAGGGGCTGGGCTCGCGGCGCACCAGGCCACGCTTCTCCAGCCGGTCGACGATCCCTGTCATGTTGGAGGCGTCGCAGGTCAGGGTGTTGGCCAGGGCGCGCATCGCGGCGGGGCCCCGGCGCAGCACGGTCAATGCCTTGCCCTGGCTCGCGGTGAGGTTCTCGCTCGCTGCCGCGACTGTGAAGTCGCCGTAATAGGCACCGAGGCACACCGAGAGCAGCTCCATGAGCTGTGCCGTATCGACGCGGGCAGTTCCTGTCATGGGAGTCATTTTACCCAGGAAACTTGACAATCTCAAATATTTATATTTACCGTCTTCTCGTTGCTTGAAGTTATCAACCATCACAGTTATCAAGTACTACGAGGAGCACCTCCGTGACCGTCACTGCGACTTCGGCCTCCCGCGCGGCCGAGATCCTGTCCCGGCCCGTCGCGCTGAACGGCCTGACTGTCCCGAACCGCATCGTGATGGCGCCGATGACGCGCATGTTCTCCCCGGGCGGCGTTCCCGGTGAGGACGTGCAGTCGTACTACGCCCGTCGCGCCGGCGCGGGTGTAGGCCTGATCGTCACGGAGGGGACCTACGTCGGCCACGAGTCGGCCGGGCAGAGCGACCGTGTGCCGCGGTTCCACGGTGAGGAGCAGCTGGCGGGATGGGCGAAGGTCGCCGAGGCCGTGCACGCGGCGGGCGGCACGATCGTCCCGCAGTTGTGGCACATCGGTATGGTGCGCAAGCAGGGCGATGCGCCCTACGCCGACGCCCCCGCCGTCGGCCCTTCCGGCATCCGCGTCGACGGCACGGAGGGCACCGGTAAGGCCATGACCCGGAGCGACCTGGACGACGTCATCGGCGCGTTCGTCGAGGCTGCCGCGGCCGCCGAGCGCATCGGGTTCGATGGCGTCGAACTGCACGGCGCCCACGGCTATCTCCTCGACCAGTTCCTGTGGGCGGGCACGAACCGCCGCACCGATGCCTACGGCGGCGGCCCCGTGGCCCGTACCAGGTTCTCGGCCGAGATCGTGGCCGCGGTCCGCGAGACCGTCTCGCCCGACTTCCCGGTGATCTTCCGTTACTCGCAGTGGAAGCAGGAAGCCTACGACGCGAGGCTCGCCCAGACCCCGGAGGAGCTGGAGGCGATCCTGACCCCGCTTGCCGCGGCGGGCGTCGACGCCTTCCACGCCTCCACCCGCCGCTACTGGCTCCCGGAGTTCGAGGACTCGGACCTGAACCTGGCAGGCTGGACCAAGAAGCTCACCGGCCGGCCCACCATCACCGTCGGCTCGGTCGGCCTCGACGGCGACTTCATCCGCGCGTTCGCGGGCGAGGGTGCAGCGGTCGGCAGCATCGACAACCTCCTCGACCGCATGGAGCGCGACGAGTTCGACCTGGTCGCCGTCGGACGCGCCCTGCTCCAGGACCCGGAGTGGGCGGCGAAGGTCCTGGCGGGCCGGGTCGAGGAACTGAAGCCGTACGACGCGGCGGCGCTGAAGATGCTGAGCTAGTGTCCTGCGCCAGTAGTTCGTCGTCAGATCTGGCGGTCCACTTCAGTGCCGCCCGCCGGGTCCGCTCCTCAGTTTTTGAGTGGACCACACGTCAGCTGGTAGGCCTCCTGGATCCAGGGCCTCTTGGTGTGGGGGTTCACACCGCAGGCCAGGGATGCACCTGCATCGCCGAACCAGGTGCTCACGCTGCCGTAGACGTCACCGCCGGGGCAGGTCACGGTGAAGCTCGCGTCGACGGCCTGGACTCCCTCGGCTTCGACGAAACGCCCCGCGTGCCCGAGGAAGTCGATCTTGGCGGGGTAGCGCCGACGATCGGCGGACTCCTTCCCCGGAGCGGCCAGTTCCTCGACGTCCCACCACTTGAGGCGCTTAGCCAGCGCGGCGAGGACCTGGTGCGCTGATACGCGGTCGTCGCTCGTGCTGACCTGGGGCACTACGTTGCGCACGAGCCCCGGGTGAAACGTGACCCCGCCGTCGCTCTTGCGGATGTTCACGACCGGCGAGACTTCGGTGAGTCGCCACTCCCGGTGCACCGAGGTCCACCGGACGGCCCCGCCCGCGCAGGACGGCGTGGACGCGGTGGCCTTCGCCTCGGCCTCGGTCGTCTTCCTCGCCGCCGGCTTCCCGGTCGCTGCCGTACAGGCCGCCGCCGACGGCACCACCGCACACAGCAGCGCTGCTATCACCCACCCATGACGTCGGGTCATCCTGCTGCGTGCCATTCGCTGTCGTTCCGCTCGCTCAAGTGCCGGACCTCGCCGTTCGGACAATTGGGTCCAAGATCCAGAAGTCTGCGACTATAAGCCCTCTGACCAGCGAAAACAGAGTTCGTGATGCAGTCGCAACACACAGATGCGGTGTGCCCGGGATGCAGCAGGGCGGAACGACACCGAAACAGTCTTCACGGGAGAGCTGCTGTCCTCACCCACGACGGGCTCTCGTTCTACAGATCTACCGAAACGGATTTCAGGCGCAGGACACTAGTGTCCTGCAATGCGAAGCCTGATCGTGCGAGATTCGGGGCGAAGCGCGAACTCGGGCCACACATCCGGTCCACAGGCCCGTGAGCCAAGCCCGTGCTGGACTGCATCGACGATCAGGTGACTCGTCGTCGAATCCGGAAGCTCATATGGGTGTCCAGCTTGCGCAATCTGCTGTGGGGTGTGACGGCTGAGCGTGAAGCCGGGGCGACGTCCGTGCGTGTCCGGGAATGTCACGATGCGTAGCACCTTGGTGCCGGCACTCGTCAGCGCCAGCTGTCGCAACTGAGAGCGGTGCCCAGTCTCCTGGGGTCGCGCGTAGTCGACGGAGAGGTCGCGGACGGTGGAGGAGAAACGGCCGGTGCGTGCCGCGCGGAGACTGTCAGGGTAGGACTCGAGCGGGCCAAGGCCGAACCACTCGGCGCCGTCGATGGGAGCCGCACCGTCCGGCAGATCGAAGCGAATCCCGATCCGCGGCCACACCGTCGGCCAACCGCTCGAGGGCTCGATCTCCACACGCAACTCGAGTTCGTCGCCCTCAAGTGACCAGACAGATTCAACAATCACCGACAAGGCGGAGTTCGCCGCGGAGACTCTTGCGATCGTCCGCAGGGCCTTCACGGTGCGCTCCACGGACACTCGCCGCGTGGTCAGCCGGTCAAGACCGTCGCGATGCCACAGTTCAGCGTTGGAAACCCCTGCGATGCTGGCGTCGCTCTCATCGACTTCTTCGGACGCGCCTTCATCGTTGTCGGTTGGGGCCCGAAACAGTTCCAACCGCGGGCCCGACACAGTGCGGCCGGCGAGCCGTACGAGGGACCCGTCAATGAACTCGGCGATTCCAAGCGTCAGCCTTCCGTCGCTCTGCCGCCAATTGGTTTCGGGTCGGACACCAGGGGCGGGACGACGCGTCGAACGGTCCAGCTGGGCGGTCGCGATCACATGCCCGTCGCGCGCCCAAGCAGTCCCAGCTGCCAATACCGCATCAAGGGTGAGCCACGTTTCCGAGGCTTGCGACACCGGTATCCGTGGAAGCGGCACACGTGCCGACTCGCCTGCCGCGACGACGGGAACCTCTATATCCCCAGAATCCACGAGCGTGCCGTCGTGCTCGACGCGCCAGCGGAAACGCAGGTCAGACGTGTCAGCCGAGTGCCGCAGGTTTGTAATCGCAAGTTCGTCACCGTCGAAGGTGAAGCGGACCGGCTGCACGACTGCCTTGTACTCGTGGAGACTGGGGGTCGGGACGTCGTTGCTCAACAGCATTCCGTCCATCACGAAGTTGCCGTCGTGAACGACCTCTCCGAAGTCGCCACCGTACGCGTAGTAGGGCGTACCGTCCGGGGTCGTCGTCAGGATGCCGTGATCGCGCCATTCCCAGACAAAGCCGCCGTGCAGCCGCGGATGCTCGTGCACAAGCGCCTCGTACTGGTCGAGCGCTCCCGGCCCGTTGCCCATCGCGTGGGCGTACTCGCAGAGCAGGAACGGCTTGGTGCGCTGCCGAGCGCCCTGCGCGGGAGTGCAGTTCAGCAGCGTCGAGCGTGAGCCCTCGGTTCCGATCTGCTCGGTCTCGAGCACGGACGGGTACATACGCGAATAGATGTCGGTGTATTCGCCGGCGTGGTCACCTTCGTAGTGCACAGGTCGTCCGGCGTCGCGGGCGTGGACCCACGCTGACATCGCAGCGAGGTTGCTGCCGGTTCCTGCTTCGTTGCCGAGCGACCAGATCACGATACTGGGATGGTTCTTGTCTCGTTCGACGGTGCGCTGGATGCGGTCGAGGTACGCGTCACGCCACACCGGGTCGTCGCTTGGATTGGCAACCCAATCGAGTTTGTCGAAGCCGTGCGTCTCGAGATCGCATTCGAGGATGACCCAGAATCCGAGTTCGTCGGCAAGGTCGAGCAGTCGTGGATGCGGTGGGTAATGGCTGGTGCGGATCGCGTTCACATTGAACCGCTTCATGCGGGCCAGGTCTTCGCGAGCATGCTCCTCGTCGAAGACGCGGCCGCGCTCGGGGTGCGTCTCGTGGCGATTCATCCCGTGGAACACGACGCGGCGGCCATTGACCAGGAACTGGTCGCCGCGGATCTCGACCGTGCGGAAACCCACCCTCATCGCGATGCTCTCTGCGGCGGTTGACACCGTGACGTTGTACAGGCGAGGCTGCTCGGCCGACCAGGGCTCCACGCCATCGACATCGAGCGGGGCCACGTCGGCCGCTGTCGCCCACACCTGCTCGATGCCGAGTTCAGGGAGGCGAAGGGTGACGGGGAATGCTGCCGCATTGGCGGTGACCTCCGTCTCGATCTGTCCGTGCCCACTCTCGAACCCGGTTCGCAGCCAGACGTCCTCAATGCCTCCGGCAGGCCGTGCGATCACGGTGACATCGCGGAAGATGCCTGGCAGCCACCACTGGTCCTGGTCTTCGAGATAGCTGGCCGCCGACCACTGGTGCACGCGCACAGCAACGACGTTGTCGCCCGGGCGTAGAGACGATGTCACGTCAAATTCGTGGGCGAGCCGGCTGCCGCTGGCGCTGCCGATCTCCTCGCCATTCACCCACAGTTTGAAAAGCGACTCGACACCGTCGAACCGCAGCAGGACGCGCTCGGCTTCCGACCAGTCGGCGGGCACGTCGAAATGGCGGCGATAGTCGCCGGTGGGGTTCTCATCCGGGACAAAGGGTGGGTCGATCGGGAACGGGAACTGCACGTTCGTGTAGATCGGCCGGCCGTAGGCTCCGTCACCCTGGAGCACCCAGTGGGAGGGCACCGAGATGCTGTCCCAGCCGCTGTCGTCGAACCCTTCGGCCGCGAAATCCTCTGCCACCGGAACCGTTTGCGAAAGACGGAAACGCCAAATCCCGTTCAGGGAACGAGAAGGGACGTCGGAGTGCAACCACGAGCGCGCCGTGCGCAGCGCGCCACGCCCTGGTGTGGTGTCCGAAACATACGCAGAAAGTTGGGAGGGCACGAGGTCACAACTCTTTCTTGTAACAAAAAGGATCCGACGCCGGCTGCATTCGCCGACTCGAGTGATCGGGGCTTGGCTGGTAATCCTTTTCGTGCGTGCAGTTGTCTACCGGACCACGACCGTTCGGATCTCCCAAGGGCAGAGGGCGAGTTCGAGTCCGTCCGCGACCGGCGTCGTGGAGAGCGGCCGGCCCAGCAGGTCGACCGTGGTGGCCTCTGTGAACGCGCCCGTCACGCGGACGGTCGAGCCCGTGTCGCTCATCGCGACCAATCTCACCTCGGTGCCGACACCGCGATCGTCGTCGGCGACGCGGCGGATGCTCGAGACGAGGATGTCCACACCGTCGACCTGCACGCCGGTCGCGTCGGGGGGCAGATGACCTTCGGCGGGCGCGGTCCCGCGGGCCACCAGCACGTCGTTGCGGAAGTCTTCGGCGAGAGCGACCACGTTCGCACCCTGCCAGCCGGTCGCTGAGGGCACGACCGCGAAACGGTTCTCGATGCGCACGCCGAGATCTTGCGCGCCCGGTGCGGGGATCTCGCTCGCCGCGGGTTCGTCACGGAGTGGATGGATGTTTACGCTGATCGAGCCGATCGCGCGCAGCAGAGTGATGGCGAGTTCGGAGCCGTCGCCGACGAGTTCGTACTCAGTGGCGTGGTCGAGCAGTACGTTGGCGGCGCCGGCTGACACGAACGAACTCGCGGGGAAGGTCGGGATCGGGTATTCGCCCCAGCCGCCCTCGGCGGTGAGCCCACGCTCGGTGACGGCGAACTGCCCGGCGGACGCGGACACGGCCGCAGGCTCGGGCAGTGGCACGTGGAAGCGCAGCCGGTGGTCGGCGGACTGGTTCAGGAACGACGTGGACACGCGTACGAACGGCTCACCTGCGCGCACCTCCACGAGTGTCTCCACCGGGGTCGGCACGGTCTGGCTGCTGCGTACGTCGCGCTCGGAGGTGAGCGCGGCGGGCCATGCGTAGACGCGGGTGACACGCATCCTCGAACGCAGCGGGCCGTTCTCGAGGAGTTCGACGGTGACCTCCGTCGGCTCCGACACGAGCACATCCTGCGCCGGCGGAGCGTAGTTGTAACTGTCGCCGCGGTCACCGCCATCGATGAGGCGGCCGACTCCGTGCAGCGCGGTGCCGTCGGCCCCGGCCACGTCCAGGGTGCCGTCGGCGGCGACCGCGACCTCGACGAGTCCGTTCGAAAGCGCGCGGGCCGTCGCCGTCGCAGGTGCGAACGTCGTCGAGTGCGCGGCAGTCCGGTCGCTCGGTTCGACCCGGAAACTTGCAAGCCCGGAGGCAGGGACGTCCACGGGCACGAGCGCGGTCGCGCGAGCCTCCTCCAGCGTGAGCACCCTCCACTCACCCGGATGTGCGGCGGCCGCGGCAGCGACCTCCCGGCGCAGGATCAGCAGGTCGAACGGTCCGCTGGTCGGCACCTCGGCAAGGTGGAAGACCAGCGACCCCGGGGTGAGTTCGTAGTGGTCGATCAGACGGCCGAAGAGCTCGCGGCGGTGGATGCGGCGCAGCACACGTTCGAGCTGCGAGGCGTCCATGTGCTCGTCGCTGAGCACGGTCGGGGCCTGCGAGATCAGCTGCACGGGGTGCGCCGAGCCGTCGGCGACAGTCGCGACGAGAACGGTTCCCTCGGGCGGGGCGACGACATCCACCTCGGCCAATGCCGTGCGCGGGAACGGCAGCGGGTTGGCGACCAGGTAGCCGTCGCTCGGCACCAGGGCGGCGGGCTCGGCGAGGGCCGCATCCCGCACCGCCCGCGCAGCGTGCGTGGCTTCGGCGAGACGCGCTTCGACCTGATCGGAGGTTTCGTCGGTGCCGGAGCCGACGACGGAGTCGTGCGCGGAGGATTCGATGATCTTGTGCCACGCGAGCATGAGGAACGGCGAGTCGTCGCGCTGGGACCACAGAGCGTTCGCCCGCTCGGCGTGGTCGACGGTGCGCTCGGCCACTGCCATCCGCTGCTTGAGCGCGAGCCGCACGGAGAGCACGCCCGGGAGGATGTTGCCGCGCACGTGGCTGCGCAGTTCACCGGTGACGAGGGCGGAGACCTCGTCACGCACGTGCTCCCGGATGTACTCGTCGAGCGTCGCGATGGTGATGGCGAGCTCGTCGCTGGATGCGCGCCGAAGCCAGGTCGCGAGTTGCGGGTCAGGCGCGTTGTGGTCGGTGCCGGCCATCGCGAGTACCGGGTCGTCACCCCACCGCTCGGCCGTCATCTCCGCGTACTCGCCGAGCGCGCGCCTGATGCGGTCGGGCACCAGCAAGACGTCGAGGCCGTTGTCGTAGCCGTCGAAGAGGAACTCGGTGCGTACCTCGGAGCCATCGGGAGCGCGCCAGCGGAAGGCGTGGCCGCCGACCGAGCCGGGAACACCGCGCCACAGCGCCGCATGCTCGATGCCGGCGCGCGCCAGGATCTGCGGCATCTGCGCGACGTGGCCGAACATGTCCGGCAGGTAGCCGACGGGCATCGGGCCGCCGAGGTCAGCCGCGGCCGCCCAGCCCATCTGCAGGTTGCGCACGATGGTCTCGCCGGAGCAGAGGAACTCGTCGAGCAGGATGAGCCACGGCCCGATGGCGACCCGGCCATCGGCGACCAGGGCCACGACGCGATCGCGGTTCTCCGGTCGCATCTCCAGGTAGTCCTCGATCGCGGCCATCTGACCGTCGACGGTGAACCGGAAGTCCGGGTTCGCCTCGGCTGTCTCCAGCACAGTGTCGAGAGCGGCGACAAGCCGGTGCCGGAACACCTGGAAAGGCTCGTACCATTCCCGGTCCCAATGGAAATGGGGCACGAAGACGGCGGAGTTCTGCATAGCGCGAGGGACCTTCTATTGGCGGGTGACGTGGGAGGCAAGAACGCAGGGGTGCGGAGCTACTTGAGAGAGCCGGAGGCGAGCCCGGTGCGCCAGAACCGCTGGAGGAGGATGAAGACGATGATCACGGGCACGATCGAGACCAGCGAGCCGGTGATCACGGATTCCTGAAGCAGTGGGGCACGGGCTGTCTGACCGTTCCACTGGTAGAGGCCGAGCGTGATCGGGAAGAGCGACTCCTTCTGCAGCATCACCATCGGTAGGAAGAAGTTGTTCCAGATGGCGACGAACTGGAACAGGAAGATGGTCACCAGCGACGGCGCCATCAGCCTGATCGCCACCGAGAAGAACGTGCGGAACTCGCCGGCGCCGTCCAGGCGCGCCGACTCGAGGATCTCCTCGGGGACGGCGGCGGCGGTGAAGATGCGGGCGAGGTAGACGCCGAACGGGCTGACGATGCTGGGCAGGAACACCGCGAGGTAGGTGTTGACGATCCCGGTCGCCGAGAACAGAAGGAACAGCGGGAGCGCGAGCGCGGTGGTGGGAACGAGGACGCCACCGAGGATGACGGAGAACAGGAACTCGCGGCCCCGGAACTTGAACTTGGCGAGCGCGTAGCCGCACAGCGCGGAGATCAGGGTTCCGACGGCCGCGCCGAGCACCGCGTAGATCACGCTGTTCAGAGCCCACCGCCCGAAGATGCCGTCGCTGCGGCCGAACAGGGTGCCCAGGTTGCTGAACAGGTCGAAGTGCGAGAACGCCAGCCCGTTGGTCGAGGCGAGGTCGCCCTGCGGTTTCGTCGCCGCGACGATCAGAAAGTAGATCGGCAGCAGGAAGTAGATCGCCAGGAGGAACATCAGAGCCATGGCAGCCGTGCGGCTGACGCGGCTTTCGCGGATCAGGGTCTGGTTGCTCACAGTCCGGCCTTCTTCGAGGTCAGTCGCATGAACCCGAAGCTCAAGACGAAGGTGATGACGGCGATGACCACGGAGATCGCTGCAGCCTGCTGGTAGTTGTTCCCGGAGGCCACCGCATACGCGAGCATGTTCGGTGTGTACGTGCTCGAGATGTTCGACGAGATCTGGCGCAGCACGGCCGGCTCGGCATAGAGCTGCAGTGTGCCGATGATCGAGAACACCGTCGTGAGGACGATGGACGGGGCGATGATCGGGACTTTGACCTTCCACGCGATCGCCCAGTTACTCGCACCGTCGAGCTTGGCAGCTTCGTAGAGCTCCTGCGGGATCGACTGCAGCGCCGAGTACATGATCAGCATGTTGTAGCCGGTCCAGAGCCAGGTGGAGACGTTCGCCGCCGACCACAGCACCGCGCCCGGGCCCAGGAAGTCGGGCTGGAGACCGATGCCTTTCAGCACGTCCACGAGGGGGCTGACCTGCGGCGAGTAGAGGTACGACCACATGATCGCGGCGATGACGCCGGGCACGGCATACGGCATGAACGCCGTGATACGGAAGAACGACTTGATCTTCAGCAGGGGCGTATCGAGCAGCAACGCCATGCTCAACGCGACGAACAGCATGACCGGCACCTGCACGATGCCGAACAGTCCGATGCGCCCGATGCTGGACCAGAACTCGGTGTTCTGGAACACCTGCGCGTACTGCTCGAAGCCGCCGAAGGTCGTGTATGACGTGCCGTACTGGCCACCGGTGCGGCGCACGACCAGGAAGCTCTGCCAGATCGCGTAGCCCACCGGCACCAGGTAGAACAGCACGAACGGGAGGAAGAACGGAGTCAGGAACGCGACGATGGTGCCCGCCCGGGGGCCGCCGCCGTTGCGACCACGGCGGCCTCCTCGAGCCACCACCACGCGGGTCTCGCGGGTTGCGATGTCGGTCATCCGTCGGTCACTTGCCCGCGACAGCCGGGATCGCCTGATCCTTCATCGACTTCAGCGCGGCCGCCTGGGCGGCCGCGAGCGCGTCGTTGAGCACACCGTCACCGGCTGCCGCCTTGGCCATGGTGTCCTGGAGCGCCAGGTTCACCGTCTTCTGGGTGGGGCCCCAGGAGAACTCGGTGTCGATGTTCTTGGACGACTCGGCGAAGACGTCGAAGATCCTCTCGTTGTTGTAGTACTCGACGCCCTGCGAGAGCGCGGGAAGCTCCGAACCGGCGGTGGCCGCCGGGTAGAGGCCGCCCAGCTTGTTCTCCAGCGCGAGGGCCTCCGGGTCGGTGTTCAGCCAGGAGTTGAACTTGACCGACTCGTACAGATGCGTGTTGCCCTTCATGAACGCGACGGTGGATCCGCCCCAGTCGCCGGACGCGGCGTTCGAGCCCCAGGTCGGCATCGGGACGATCGACCACTTGCCGGCCTGCTTGGGCAGGTTGTCGCGGAACATGCTGTAGCCCCAGGCGGCGCCGACGTAGCTGGCGATCTGGTTCTTCTGGTACGCGGTGTACATCTGCGTCGAACCGTGCGCGAGGTCGGTGCGGACGAGCTTGTCGTCGATCAGCTTCTGCCAGTAGCCGGCGACCTGCTTGCTCTGGTCGGACGCGACGGTGACGTGCCACTTGTCGCCGGCGTACGCGTACATCTCGGCGCTGTTCTGCCAGAGGAGCCCGTTGAACCACTCGGCGTTGTTCGGGTCGAAGAACGTGATGCTGAGGTTCGGGTCCGCCTTGTGCAGCTTCAGAGCGTCCGCCGCGTACTCGTCCCAGGTCTTCGGTATCCCCAGGCCGTGCTGCTTGAAGATGTCGCTGCGCACGTACAGGGCCATCGGACCGGTGTCCTGCGGAAAGGCGAACACCCCGGTGCCGCCGAAGCTGGACTGCGACCAGGTCCACGGCACGAACTTCGACTCGGCTGCCGCGGCGTCCTTGCAGGCCGAGGCGTCCACGAAGGCGTTCTGTGTGCGCAGGAAGGGGAGCTCGTCGTAACCGACCTGGGCGAGCTCCGGCGCCTTGCCCGCCTTGAGGGCGTTGCCGATGGTGCCGTACTGGTCGTTCGAGATGTTCTTCATCTGAACCTGGATGTCCGGGTTTTTCTTGTTCCACAGGGCGACGACCTGGTCCATGCCCGGAACGGTGTTCCAGTACTGGAGGGTGACCCTGCCCTTGGCCGGCTCACAGGAAGCCGCGGATGCGTCAGCCGACGGCGCGGGCGACGAGCACCCGGCGAGTACGGCGACACTGGCTGCCGCCGCGACGGCGGCGAGGCGGATGCGCGTGACTGTGCTGCTCATAATTTCCTTACCAGAGAACGACTAGCGGTGGCGCCAGCCGGGTCGACGTTGACACCTCAGGCGGGATGCCTTCTGGTCGGAATGGACAGGACGCAACGGTGTCGGTTCAAGCGCCGAGCGCCGTGGCGGGAATTAGCAGAGCCGTTCCCGTGAGCGCTCCCGTGAACGTTCACGTGAGCGCTCACGGGAGCGCTCACGGGAGCATTGTGAATTGCTCGGAAGTGTGCTCTCCGGTGCGGCCGAGTGTCAAGGCTTTCGGGTCACGCACGAGTCCGGCAGGTTAAGCCGACCCGCCCAACCGCAACTCGGCCCGGACGACGAGGTCGTCGGCCGCGAGCGGGGTCACCCCGGTCAGCAGCCGTTCGACCTGGTCGATGGCGAGCGCGCCGAGCTTTCGCGTGTCGAGGGCGACGCTGGAGAGTGGGGGTTCGACCAGGGTGCCGAGCTGCAGGCCGTCGAAGCCGATCACGGCGAGATCCTGCGGAACGTTCCTGCCGAGCCGGCGCGCCTCGCGCAGGACGCCGATCGCGATGATGTCGTTGAAGGTGAAGACCGCGGTGACATCAGGATGGGCGGTGAGCAAGGTCCTGAGCGCCGCGCCGCCGCCGTCGGCCGACTGGTCCGCGCCGACCACCAAGCCGGAGTCGATCCCGTACGCCGCCGCGGCCGTCGTGAACCACTCACGCCGGATGCTCGGCTCGGCGCGGCCGTCGTGGTCGAGCATGCCGATGCGTTCATGGCCCGCGGCGACCAGGTGCGCGACCGCGGCAAGGACGCCCGCCTCGCCGTCGATCCGGATCGAGCTGAACCGCGCCGTGTGGTGCTCACGGCCGATGAGCACCACCGGGACGCCGCGGGTGAACAGCTCGAGTTCGTCCTCGGAGCAGCTGAAGTAGCCGACGACCGCATCCACTTGTGAGGCGATCACCTGCAGCGTGCCGAGTTCCTCTTCGGCCCTGTCCGCGGTGTCGTACACGACGACGTGCCAGCCGCGGGCCCGGGCCGCCTCCAGAGCGGCCGCGGCGACCTCGGTGAAGAACGGGTTGAGCAGGTCCGGGATCACCAGCCCGATGGTGGTGGTGTCCTGCCGGACCAGACCGCGGGCGAACCGGCTCGGCCGGTAACCGAGCTCGCGGGCGGCGTCGAGCACGCGCTGTTTGGTGGAGCCGTCGATCTCGTCCTTGTCGTTGAGCGCCCGCGACACGGTCTGACGGGACACCCCGGCGGACCTGGCGACGTCATTGATCGTGACCTTCCGGGTTTCCGTCCCCGACAACGACACCATCGCGCACCTCCCGCTGCTCGCGGGTGCCGATGCGCCCGCAGGGCCTGAGTATGCCCGTGGCGGGCGCGGCGGCGCGATATCAGCTGCCCTTACGGACGTGATCTCCGGACTCCGGGAACGTGTCGCTTGTGAGCGGCTCGTCGCCGAGGAACGGGCCGCAGCAGGTCAGTGCCGCTTCCCTCGGTACTCGATGACGTCGACCGCGAGCCCGCCACGGGGTCTCCTCGTGACCAGCACCCCAGCCGCTCTTGATCATGTCGCTGACCTGGCCTCGGCCGATGTAGTGCGTTCTCTCCGGTACCGGGGACTTCGCAGGCGGGGTCGGCGAGTTCACCGGAGGGCCGGATCCGGGCAGGGGTGTCGATGAGCTGGGCCGTAATGCACTCGTCTTGGCCAATCGGGCGGCTCTTGCGGCAGCGGGCGATCTTGGGCGCCCAAGGTTAATGTAGGCCGATTGGTCACTCCGCCCGTCGGAGTTGTCGTGACGTGATCCCCCCACGCCGGCCCCTGGGCGCGAGCGGCGTCCCGCAGACGGACCCCCAGCCGCCCTCTTCGTGCCGGCACCCACTCAGAAGATCACGGAAGGACCCACCATGCGCAAGATCAGTCTCCGCAAGCTCATCCCCGCCGCCGGTGTGACCGCCGTGCTCCTCGCCGGTGCTCCGCCGGCATCGGCCAACACCCCCGACTTGCACCACGAGGACCACAACACGGAAATCATCCAGATGGTCGCCAAACAGACCCAGACCGCATCCATCGACGTGGGCAAAAAGGGACACAGCCTCGGCGACCAGCTCGTCATCGCCGAAGACCTGTACCAGAACGGAAAAAGGATCGGCGACCACAGCGTCGTGTGCACCTACGTACACACCAGCCCCGACGCACTGCAATGCCTGGGCACCTTCGCCCTGCCCAAGGGACAGATCGCCGGCCAGGCGCTCCTCCACCTCCCGGCCGCCTCCGCCGTCGACGTCGCCATCACCGGCGGCTCGGGCACCTACAGCGGCGCCGGAGGCTACGTCCACACAGTCCCGGCCGGCACGACGGAGAGGCACCTCACCTTCCACCTCACCCAGTGACCACACCGGCACGACCACGGTGAGACAAGCGCAAGAACCGCTGCGGACCTCCCGCACGCATCTCACGGCATCCCTCCGCACCGGACGGCCTCACACCGGCCTGCTGCAGTCGCCTGCGGCAGGCCGGTGCCCGCGACCGGCCTATGGGATGCCGCCGACGGTGGAGAAGCAGTGAGGCCGTGAGGGCGCCTACGGCGCTCCGACAGGCTCAGTGCGGTGGCTGCTCGCTGGGCGATCCCTGCTGGGCGCCAATGTGACGGGCTCTCTGTCCACTCGGGCAGCGCACACTTTTCCGACTCTGCATGGCCCCCTTCGCCCTGGTCACGGTCGCCCGTGGGCCGGGTCCCTGGATTGTCTGCAGGAACGCTGAACGGCCGTGAACGGCAGCGAATGAGACTGTCGATGAGACTGATGGCCCGCTCGGCCGGCAGTCGAAGACCCACAGCTCGTTCAAGTCGGGACAGGTGGGCCGACACCCGCTTCAGGAGTTCGACCTCACGTCCGCCACGGCCCCTGCTTGCCGCATCCGGACGAGCGCTGGTGAGACTGGCGCCTAAGGGCTGTCCCGCAAAGATCTTTGGGTCACCTTGGGCGTGCTTGGCCATCGTGTGGCCCGCTCGTCCATCCGGCGAGGGCGAGGTCGTGCATCCGGGCGATGCCGCGCATGGCGTGGTGGACTCCGTCACCTTCGGGGCGGCAGTCGCGGAGGACCTTCCAGGTCTTCATGCGGGCGAAGACGTGCTCGGCACAGGCGCGAACCTGCTTGTGGGACTTCGACACGGCCCCGCTACCGGCCGTCGGCCGGCTCACGGCCGAATACACCCTGGCCGACAACGTCTTCACCACGCCCCGGGATGCGGGGCACCAATTCTCCGCAGAACTGCGGACACAACTGCGCGGTGTCGTCGACGCCGATCATTTCCACCAGGGCTGAGGCCCCGGTTTCGCTGAGGAGGATATTCATGGGTGAGCGCAAGGACGTCGCGTTCGAAGCCGACGGCGGAGTCACGCTGCGCGGATGGCTCTTCCTGCCGGACGGGCCTGGTCCGCATCCGGCGATCACGATGGCCCATGGCTACGCGGCCGTCAGGGACCACGGCCTCGAGCCCTTCGCGCGAGCCTTCGCAGAGGACGGATTCGTCGTCCTGCTCCACGACCACCGCACCTTCGGAGCCAGCGACGGCGAGCCACGGCAGGACGTCGCCCCCTGGCAGCAGATCACCGACTGGCGACGGGCCATCTCCTACCTGGAGAGCCGGCCCGAGGTCGACGCGGACCGGATCGGCCTGTGGGGCACCAGCTACGCCGGAGGCCACGCCGTCGTGCTGGGCGCGACCGACCGCCGCCTGCGGGCCGTGGTCTCCCAGGTGCCGACCATCAGCGGGTTCGAGCAGGGGTTGCGCCGCATTGCACCGGACGCCGTCGCAGGCATCGAGGAGTCCTTCGCCGAGGACGAGCGGGCACAGTTCCGCGGCGAGGCGCCGCACACCCAGACCATCGTGAGCAGCGACCCGGCGGTGCCCGCGTCCTACCGGTCGCAGGAGGCCATCGACTTCTACCTGCAGCCCAAGCCCGACGGCGTGTGGGAGAACCAGGTCACCGTCCGCTCCACCCGCGCGGCCCGCATGTACGAGCCCGGGACCTGGATCACGCGAGTCTCCCCCACTCCGCTGCTCATGGTGGTCGCCCTCAACGACACGGTCACCGTGACCGACCTGGCGCTCACGGCCTACGAACGTGCACTGGAACCGAAGCGACTGCGGATGATCCCGGGCGGCCACTTCGACCCGTACACCGCCCGGTTCGACCAGGCAAGCGCCGCTGCCCTCGCCTGGTTCCGCGAGCACCTCACCTGACAGGCGGACAGGCCGAGTCACGCCGCATCATCGGCACGACCTGGAGGAACAACCATGTCGCACCTGACCCGGCCGGGGTCTACTCGGCGACCGCTCCGGCCGTCTCCCGCGCCTGGCGCAATCTGCCCGGGGAGCCGGCGTCCCGGCGCCGCAGTACCGGACGGGCGGACGGGATCAGCAGCGCCATCAGAGCGGCGGCGAGGCAGAGGGCCGTCAGGAGGGCGAAACCGTGGGTGTAGCCGGACTCGTGGGGCAGGCCCGTCGGCTGGAGACGGGCCGTGACCAGGAGGCCGGTGACCGCGGCGCCCAACGAGCCGCCGATCGTGCGGATGTTGGCGTTCATGCCGGTCGCCGCGCCGGTCTGGGTGGCCGGGACGCTGTGCACGATGAGCGTCGCCATCGACGCGAACGCCAGCCCGATGCCCAGGCCGAAGATGCCCGCGGCGAGAGCGACCTGCCAGGCCTGCGCGTGCAGCACGGTGAGCAGCCCACCGGCCGCAGCTGCGAGCGCGGAGCCGGTGACGAGCTGGGCCTTGGCACTGAACACCGGCGCGAGGCGGCCGCTCAGCACGCCGGAGACGAACATCGCGACCAGCATCGGCAGCATGAGCAGACCGGCCCCGGTGACGCCCGCCCCGAACCCGTACCCGGCGACGGCCGGGGTCTGCGTGAAGGCCGGCAAGAACGACCACAGGGCGAACATGCCCGCGCCGAAGAGCAGTGCGACCGTGTTGGTCGTCCACACCGCGGGCAGCCGCATGATCCGCAGGTCGATCAACGGATGCGCGGCCCGGGCCTCAGCGAGCAGCCACAGGGCGAACAGGACGACGGCGGCGGCGAGCAGTCCCAGGACCCGGGCCGAGCCCCATCCCCAGGAGCCTGCCTGGCTCAGCGGCAGCAGCAGTGCCACCAGCCACGCCGACAGCAGGCCGGCGCCGAGCCAGTGGACGCTGCCCTCGGCCCGCCGGGGCGATTCGGGTATGTGCCGGACGGCGAGCACGACCGTCACAGCGACGACGATGACCGGCAGCCAGAACAGCCAGTGGTAGTCGAGTGCTGCCACGGTGGGCCCCGCCAGGACCATGCCGAGGCCGCTGCCGGCCGCGATGACAGCGGAGAGGTTGCTGATGGCGGAGCCGACCCGTGACGAGTCGAACTCGTCACGGATGATGCCGAAGGAGAGCGGGAAGAGGGCGCCGCCCATGCCCTGGACGACACGCGCCGCGATCAGGACGCCGATGTTCGGTGCGAGGGCGGCGAGCAGGCAGCCCGCGAGTACGGTCAGCAGCGCGGCGACCAGCGTGCGCTTCTTTCCGAGCAGGTCGCCGACGCGGCCCAGGATCGGAGTGAAGACCGAGGCTGACAGCAGGTAAGCCGTCATCACCCAGGTCACCGTCGTCTGCGAGGTGTGCATCGCGTGCTGGACGGTGGGCAGGGCGGGCGCGATCAGCGACTGCAGGAGGGAGAACACCCCTGAGCCGGCCGCGAGGACGGCGAAGGTGGTGCGGTGCGAGGACCGCGGGCGAGAAGGTACGGACACAGTCAGCTTCTTCTTCCTCAGGCATGCGGGCAGGCCGATTTCACGCAAGGGGCGCGGCGAGAGGCCAGTCACTCCGAGAGGGGAAACGGGTGCCCGCGCCGATGGGGGACGCGGGGGTGCCCGGAGGCACGATGAGGCGCGCGGCGTCACTGCCGCGTCGGGGAGGATGGAGGGTCCTGGGCAGGGCACGACAAGTGCCGCCGCCCACCCACTGCTAAAGTGGAGGTATGCCTCCACATTACCGGAGGCATACCTCCGGTTCAAGTCAGGAGTTCCTCGTGGCGCACACCCCGGTGAACGAGATCGTCGCGGCCCGGCGCCCTCGCCGCGCCGACGCGCGACGCAATTACGACGCGCTGCTGCTCGCTGCCCGCGAGGCCTTCGCCGCGCATGGCGCCGACGCCTCACTCGAGGACATCGCACGCCGGGCACGCGTCGGCATCGGCACGCTGTACCGCAACTTCCCCTCCCGCACCGAACTCTTCGAAGCCGTCTACGCGGACGAGGTCCACGCACTGTGCCGGGTCGCCGACGAAGTCGCCGCAGAGCCCCCCTGGCAAGCACTCACCACATGGCTCCGTCGCTTCGTCGACTACATGGCCACCAAACGCGCGATCCGCGAGGCGATGGACACACAATCAGCCGTGTTCACCTCCTGCCGCGCCTCCATGTACGAAGCAGGCGCCCCCCTCCTCACCCGCGCCCAGACAGCTGGCGAGGCCCGCACCGACATGACCTTCGACGACCTGATCCGCATGGTCGCCGGAATCACCGGAGCGGCCTACCTCGAACCGGAACAGCGCGACCACATCCTCAAGATCGCCCTGGACGGCGTCCGCATCCACCGAACCTGACAAGCCCGCACGCACAAACGCGACCCCCACCCCTCACCGCCCTCGTCACCGGGCCGTGAACGCGCCCCACGTCGTCGCCCTCGTCAGCGCCGGGGCCCGCTTCGAACGCGACCAGCCGGTCGCACGCCCGGAGAGTCCTGCGGCATGATCAAGCTCAACTGATCCTGGAGGTCCCACGTGACATGGTCCGAGCACACCGTGACGCGAGACGGCGTCCGACTTGTCTGCCGGGACTGGGGCGGGCCGGGGCAGCCCGTCGTGCTGCTGCACGGACTCGCCGGTCACGCGGGCGAATGGGACCAGACGGCACAGAGACTGAGCCCCCGGCATCGGGTGATCGCGCTCGACCAGCGCGGACACGGCGCCAGCGAACGCCACCCTCAGGATGTCTCCCGCGACGCCTACGTCGCCGACGTCATCGCCGTCCTGGACCAACTGGCCCTGCGGCGCCCTGTCCTGGCCGGCCAGTCGCTGGGCGGGCACACGGCCATGCTCACCGCCGCCGCACACCCCGAGCGGGTCCGAGCGCTGGTACTCGTCGAGGCCGGCCCAGGCGGCCCGAACCCGAACGTCCCCGCCGACATCGGCAGTTGGCTCGCCTCGTGGCCGACACCATTCGTCTCCCGCGAGGCCGCTGCCCAGTTCCTCGGCGGCGGACCCGTCGGCGAAGGCTGGGCAGCCGGGCTGGAGGAACGCGGAGGCGGATGGTGGCCCCGCTTCGACCGAGAGGTGATGACCCGCTCGCTCGCGGAGAACGCCCAGCGTTCCTTCTGGCACGAGTGGGCACAGATCACGTGCCCGACCCTGGTCGTCCTGGCCCAGTCGGGCTTCATCCCTCGACAGGAAACCGAGGAGATGCTCCGGCAGCGGCCAACCACCGTGGCCATGAGCATCCCCCGAACCGGCCACGACCTGCACTTGGAACAGCCAGGGACCCTCCACTCCGCGCTCTCGGACTTCCTGACGGACCTCTCCTGAGAACCCTGCGGGGTCCCACCGACGAGGACATCAGAAACTGCAGACCGCCACCGATCCACAGACCTTGGCACTCGGAGTGGGCCGCACCGGGTACGTAGGTCTGAGCATGATGTGGCCGACCGAAAATTCCGTCGCGCCCTTCTCTCCGGCTGCCAGGAACTGGCCGCAGCCTGGGGCGAGGCGAGCTGAGTGAACAGCCGCACCGGAGTTCCTCCGACAGCGGGGATCGCCCATGTCGCGGACCCCTGAAACCGCGACGGGCGCCCGTGGTCGGCCGACGGCGAGGGCTGGACCGATCGGTGAATTGGTCCCCTCCGCCACCTGGGAATTGGTCCATGCGGCCGGGATGTCCAGTACGTACCGTCGAGATCATGACAGCAGCAGCTCCCACCACGATGAACGTCTGTGTTTTCCTCTCCGCGGCAGACCTCGACGAGCACTACACCCGACCTGCCCGCGATCTGGCGGAGCTGCTCGGCCAGGGCGGTCACACCTTGGTGTGGGGTGGATCCGATACCGGGCTGATGAAGGTCGTCGCCGATGGGGTGCGGGAGACCGGAGGGCGGCTCGTGGGGGTCTCGGTCACCTTTCTGCGGGAGTGGGCCAGGCAGGAGGCCGACGAGATGGTGTTCGCCGATGATCTCGCCGAACGGAAGGCCCTGCTGCTCGCCCGCGCGGACGCGGTGGTCGTGATGGCGGGCGGCCTGGGCACGCTGGACGAGGTGACCGAGATCCTGGAGTTGAAGAAGCACGGCCTGCACGACAAGCCGGTGGTGCTCCTGAACACGGCCGGCTTCTACGACGGTCTGACACTCCAACTCCGCCGGATGGAGGAGGAGGGATTCCTGCCGGTGCCCCTGAACAAGTTGTTCTTCCCCGCCGACACGGCTGCCGACGCCTTCGCCTTCCTGGAGGAATCCGTCGGATTGCGGTGAGTCGACCACGGTAGGCGTGACACTCGCCTGAGGCACCGAAGCCTGTTCCGGAGGCGGCGCAGCGGTGACCCGTCGCCTGCTCAACCGCGGTCACGAGGGCTGGTTCGGTTCATGTTGCCGACCGCGCGTGGGGAGGGAGCGGCGGAACGGGGGCATCGGACCGCGGTGATCGGCGACCTGAAGCAGCATCCGGGCCACGGCGGCCCTACCGACGGCATCAACCCTGCGTCTGTGGCATCACCCTGCACAGTGTGTCCAGCGCACCCGTCCACGCACTGTCCGAGGGTGCCGCATAGTTCACCACGAGCGCGTCCCGTTCGGGCAGCCGCCAGCCGGACTCCGGCACTTCGTAGTGGAACTCGGCGAGCCCACTGACTGCGAGGCCCTGCCGCGCTGCCGCCTGGGTGACCGAGTGCTCCGTTCCGTGTGGGAGTTCGAGGACCGCTTGCAGTCCGGCGGCCATGCCGGTCACGCGGACGCGGGGGGCCCTTTGCGCCAGGGCCGTGACCAGTTGGTCGCGGCGGCGCCGGTAGTGCAGCCGCATCGAGCGCACATGACGGTCGTACGCGCCTGACGTCAGGAACTCCGCGAGCGTCAACTGTTCCAGCGCACTCGACATGTAGTCGCCGTATCCCTTGGCTGCAACGATCTCCGGGACGAGTTCCTGCGGCAGGACCATCCAGCCGAGCCGCACCCCGGGCGCCAGTGACTTGCTTGCCGAGCCGAAATACACCACCCGGTCGGGGTCGAGGCCCTGCAGGGCACCCACCGGCTGACGGTCGTATCTGAACTCCCCGTCGTAATCGTCCTCCAGGATCAGCCCGCCGGTGCGCCGCGCCCACTCGACAGCCGCCGTGCGACGGTCCGGGCGCAGCGCGACGCCCGTCGGGTATTGATGGGCGGGTGTCATCAGTACCGCGCCGATGCCGTCCAACCGCGCCAAGTCGTCGGTGCGCGCGCCGAATTCGTCGACGTAGACGGGCGGGGTGCGCAGGCCGGCGCCGGTCAGCAGGTCGCGATAGAGGTCGAGTCCGTACGACTCGACGGCCACCGCCCGGACCTGCCGTGCCTCGAGCGCCTTCGCCATCAGCGCGAGCCCGTGGTGGAAGCCGGAGCAGATGACGATCCGCTCCGGCTCGGCGTACACCCCGCGAGCCCGCGCCAGATAGTCCGCTAGGGCGGTGCGCAGTCGGACCTGGCCGAGGGCGTCGCCGTAGCCGAAGGCGTCGTGTGGTGCCGAGGTCAGGGCGCGGCGGGCAGCGGTGAGCCACTGCGTGCGGGGGAAGTTCGCGAGGTCCGGTGAACCCGGCTGCAGGCCGTACATGGGACGTTTCCGGGTCGGCTGCGCGCGGGAGGCGGCGGGTGTGGCCCGGCGCGGCGCGGCCCGCGTGGCCACCCGGGTCCCGGATCCCTGTTGGGCGGTGAGCCAGCCCTCCGCGACGAGTTCGGCGTAGGAGTCGGTCACGGTGTTGCGGGAGACACCGAGATCGGCGGCGAGCGAGCGGGATGGTGGCAGCCGGGTGCCGGGGGCCAACCGCCCCGTGCGCACGGCGTCCCGGAGGGCGTTCGTGAGCCCGGCGCGCAGCCCGGGTCCGCGCAGTTCCAGATGGAGGTCGGTGCCGGGTTCGGGGGGCGGGCCGGCCTCTGAATTGGTCTGTGAATCTGCCACGGAAATGGACCCTACTTCAGTGCCACTGGGTGCGTAGCGTTGCAGGCATGAACACGAACGAAGCACACGAAAGCCTGGAACGTCTTCCCGAACACGCACCCCGACTGGACTGGACGAAACTCGCCCCGGAGGCATTCAAGGCCATGGTCCGCCTGGACACGGCGGCGAAGCAGGGAGTCGAGCCCGTCCTGCTGAACCTGGTCAAGATCCGCGCCTCTCAGATCAATCACTGTGCCTTCTGCCTGGACATGCACAGCAAGGATGCACTTGCGGCAGGCGAGTCGGCGGAGCGGATCTTCCAGCTCGACGCCTGGCGGGAGTCGAGGCACTTCTACACGGCCAAGGAGATCGCGGCGATCGAGCTGACCGAGGCGGTCACCGTGCTCACGGATGGGTTCGTGCCGGACGAGGTGTACGCGCGGGCCGCGACGGAGTTCAACGAGAGCGAGCTGGCCCGCCTCATCGTCGCGATCACCACGATCAACGCATGGAACCGCTTCGGCGTCTCCACCCGCCTCGTCCCCGGCCACTACACCCCCGCCGGCTGACAGGTCCGGGAGGACCGAGCCCGGCTGTTCGGCAACATCCCGGCTCCGATCTTGCTCCGTGCAGGCCAACACCAGGAGATTTTGGTGAGTACCGTCTCTTCTCTGTCACGTCGGCTGCGCCTGGCGCGTGCCGCCGACGAGTTCGTGCTCACCACCGTCCTGCTGTTCCTGGCGGTGACGGTCGTCAGGTGGCTGCGTGACCCGGACTCCGCTCTTTACGTGGGCGACCTCGACGCCGCGCTCGCCGTCGTCGGCGTCCTCAGCGGAGCCATCCTCACCGGGCTGATTTTCAGCCCGCCCGGCCGGCGCAGTGGGGGCCACCTGAATCCCGCTGTGACGGTCTCCTTGTGGCTCATGGGCGTCTTCCCCGGGCGCAGCGTTGTGCCCTACGTACTGGCCCAACTCGCCGGGTCGGCGGCGGGGACGGGTCTTGGGCGCTTGGTGTGGGGGCCTGCGGTCTCGCTTCCGTCCGTGGACTACGCGGCGATCGTGCCCGCACCCGCGTGGCAGCCCACGTCCGTCTTCGCAGCCGAGGCGGGCAGCATGACGATCATCATCGTCGCTGTCGGGTTCACCATGGCCCATGCCCGCTATGCACGCCTGGTGCCGTACGTCATCGGGCTGTCCGTCACCCTGGTGATCGCTGTCCTGGGCCCCTGCAGCGGCGGCTCCATCAACCCGGCCCGCCAGTTCGGCCCTGCCGCACTCGCCGGTCAGAGCACTGATCTGTGGATCTACCTGGTCGCGCCCGTCCTGGGAGCGGTCCTCGGGGCCTGGCTGCACCACCTTCTCAGCCGGCACCGGCCGCTGACACGCAGAGTGCGGGCCCCGGCGAGCAACCAGTCGCCACCGGAGGGCAATGCTGCCGCCGGCGTAAGCCGACGGTCCTCGGATCCCCGGGCAGGACGGCCGAGCCCGGTGGGTGGTCCGGGCCGCCGACAAGGTCGTACTCCCCCGCGGGCGGCCGAGGGCACGGGGGTGGAGTCGCTCCCGGGCACGCTGCCACTCCCGAGCCGCCTGCCGATCGGGGTCGTCATACGCGACACGCACTGCGGCCCATCTGGGTGAACGACATCCCGGCCTCCAAGGACGGCATCCCCCATCCACAGCGGCCGGCCACAGACTGACGAAGGCGTTACCCGGGGCAGAGGCCGAAACCTGTGCTGATCAACGACTTTATGCTTGCTCATAACGTTTTCACCCTCTGCGTCGCCTCCCCTGTGCGAAGGATTCCCGAACCAAGTGAAGGACTGATCCCCATGCGCATCTTGATCGCGGGCGCGACCGGCACGGTCGGCCGACTGCTCGTCCCCCTGCTGCTGAACGCCGGACATCAAGTCACAGGACTCTCGCGAACGCCTGCAGGAGTCGAGCGCGTGCGACGCCAGGGCGCCTCGGCCGTCCAGGCGGACGCATTGGACAGAGACGGACTGCTGCAGGTGATGACGGCAGCGGCACCGGATGCGGTGGTCCACCAGCTCACCGCCCTGTCGGACGCAGACGGGGAAGCGACCAACCGGCTGCGCCGGGAGGGGACACGCAACCTGGTCGACGCGGCCAAGTCCGCCGGGGTGGGAAGAATCGTCGCCCAATCGATCTCCTGGGCGTACGCGCCGGGAGAGGCACCGGCCGACGAGACCGTCCCGCTCGATATCGGGTCAGCACAGCCGCGAGGAGGAATGGTGGACGGCATCCAGGCTCTGGAAGAAACCGCGGCTGAGCTGGAGACTGCCGTGGCGTTGCGGTACGGCATCCTGTACGGCCCCGGCACCTGGTACGCGCCTGGCGGCGCCGTTGCCGCGGCCCTGGCAGGTGACTCGACCGCGCGTCTGCTCGCATACCTTGAGGCGGACCGTTCCGTCACTTCGTTCCTGCACGTGGCCGATGCCGCAAGAGCCACCGTCGCCGCCCTCAACTGGCCATCCGGCCCTGTCAACATCGTGGACGACGAGCCGGCCCAGGGGCGCCAGTGGCTGCCCGTCCTGGCCGAAGCTCTCGGCGTACCCACCCCGGAAGCCACATCAGGACGGCAGAGCTGGGCACGGGGAGCCTCCAACGCCCTGGCCCGCTCCCGCGGATGGCAGCCCGAACATGAGACGTGGCGATACGGCTTCGCGGCACAAGACGCGGCTTGAGACGGGCTCCACCACGCGATTCCCCGGCCGGCGCCGGCCTGCGCGTCCCGAACGGGACCGCCACATCTGACGATGCCATCCCCGCCACAAAGCCGCAGATACGTCGCCTCGCTCACGGAGTTCTCCATCACATGGTCGACGACGACAGCCCCGCGGCCCTGCGTTCACACGCCTACAACTCGGCGTCCGGCAACCGCAACAACGTTCGTCCGGGCGCAGTGACTGCGCATCTCAGCCTCCGTATCCGGTGCGGACCGTACCCACGGCATGGCTCAGCACGAACTCGCGCGCCAGTCGTGCAGCCTGCTCACGGGCCTCGAAGGTGATGCCGTGCCGAATACGCGGCAGGATCACCAGACGTGCGCCAGGGATCTCCGATGCCATGAGTTCCGCGACCTGAGCACGGATGATCGGGTCCTCCGCGCCATGCAGCACGAGAGCAGGAACCGTGATTTCATGCAGCCGGGCAGTGCAGTCGTGGTTCTGGATCGCTGCCGTGCGGCGTGCGTCGGCGTCTGCGGGACGCCCCCGCAGGGCGCGCTTGGTGTCGGCGACGAGCTGCGGGTCGTTCGCCTGCCCTTCAGGGGTGAGGACCAGATCCAGCACGAACTGCGCCCGTGCGTCCGGCCCCATGGCGACGGTACGGTCACCGAAGTTCTCGGTCATGGTCCGGCTCGGGGTGGCGCCTGACAGTATGAGAGACGCGACCCGATGCGGGTAGTGGATCGCCAGGTGCATGGCGATCGATCCGCCGTACGACGCTCCCATCACATGCACGCGCTCAAATCCCAGTGCGGCGATGAAGTCGGCGCAGTCAGCAGCTTGGCGAACGATGTCGTACGGCTCGGTTCCGTTGAGTGTGTCGCCGGTGTCACGCTGGTCGAAGCTTATAGCCCGGATTCCAGCGCCCAGCAGGGGGCGAAAGGTGTCGAACTGCCCCTTGTGGCTCTCCCCGCCGTGCAACAGAACCAGCGGCTCACCCTGGCCGGACTCAACGTAGGCAATATCGATGTCGCCGGCTTTGACACGCTGAAACGCCTCGGAACTCACGCGCTCACCTCCGCAGGACTTCGGGATCCACACCGATTTCTGTCGAACATGGGCTGAACGCCGCGACGCCGGCCCGGCTACGCGCCCCCGTCCCCTCCCCCGCCCCGAGACGACGCCCGGTCGGGTGTCGAGACAGACACCCCGAGAGGGCGGGCCAGACCGATCAACCCTTCGTCCAGGCGCTGCAGATGCCGAAGGACACGGTCCGTGACACGGTCGTGCCGGGGAAAGCCGGGCTTGTCCGTCTCCAGCATGGACGCCAGGCTCGCGCCGGTCTCCACCACGCCGTCGCTGTCGTCGTCCTCGACACGCGCGACGAGGACGTCGATGTTGTGGGCGATGCGCCGGCCTGCCCCCTTCAGGAGGGGGTCCGCGGCGACGCTCTTGCTGCTCGGGAGGAGTTCGGCCGTCGCCGCCAGCGAACGCGCGTGGTAGGCGCACGTCTCCAGCAGCGCCACGACGTAGCGGGCGGTCTGGCGGCGGGTCCGCAGCGGGGTGATCGGGTGGGTCAACGGCTGCGTGGAGGACTGCAGATCCTCCAGTGCCGTATCAAGATCCCGGGCCATGTCCAGCAGATCGCGCGCGGGCCCGCCGCTCAGCTGCTCCACCGCGGCATCGCTGACGACACCGAGCCGGGTCAGCACCGTGCCGAGAAGTTCGTCGGTACGGCGATCGGTATGCACCGGCAGGATCACGGCCGCCGCAATCACGCCGCAGGCGGCGCCGAGCGCGGTCTCCTCGATCCGCAGGACAAGCACCGCGTAGCTGTAGGTGTTGAGCAGGGTGTACAGCAGCCCCAGTGCCGCCGTGACGAAGAATGACATCAGGGCGTACGACAGCGGCGCGGTGAAGAACATGGCGAAGACGAACAGCAGCACGAGTGCGAACGCCGTCCAGGTGTGGTGGCCCACCAGGCCCGCCAGGCCGACACCGGCGACGACGCCGAGAACCGTGCCCAGCAGCCGACGGTAGCCCTTGACCAGGATCTCCCCGGTTGACGCCGTGTTCAGGAAGACGACCCAGCAGGTCAGCACCGCCCAGTACCAGCGCTGACTGGAGAGGAACTCCCCTCCCACGATGGCCAGCGCCGAACCCACCGACACCTGGACCGCGGCACGGGTCGTGGGACGCTCAAGTCCCTTGCGGGCATCCTCGACAGGCTCGGTCTCCTCGGCCTGCGCGATGGCGACGTCCTCGGCGTCCAGTTCCTCGCGCGAACGCGTCGTCGCAGGTGTGTCGTGGGACTCGTCCTGTGGCCCGTCGAGCGCCAGCCGCAGGCCCATGACACCGCGCGCCGCCTCCCCGATGCCGCGGAAGACGTCCTGGACGGGGGCCGAGGCGCGCGGCAGATTCTCCTCGTCCCGATAGCCGAGCAGCCGGTTGCGCAGGTGGGCCACCGCGGCGCCGCGATTGTTCGAGGCCGGGCGGGCGATGAGCAGGCGCAACGCGTCGAGATCACGGCGCAGCGTCGCGGTGATGTCGTCCTGTTTCCGCAGCTGGTTGCCGGGCGCCGGCGCGGGCGCGTGCGGCAGATGAAGCGTGAGCGTATCGGCGCGTTCGGAGCTGCGCGCGGTGAGGACGAGTACGCCGAGCCGCTCGGCAGCGATCTCGGCGTCGGCGACACGGCGCTGGACGAGCAAGGCTGTGGCGCTGTCGCTGGTGCCCTCCTCCAGCCTCCCCTGGATCATCATCGCGCTCTGGTGGAGGCGGGCGGTGTGCCGGCGTACGTCCTCCAGCGCCTTCTCGACGTGGTCCGGCCCGGCGACGAGCAGCTCGATCTGGGCGGACACCAATTGGGCGAGGCGGGCGCGGAAGGCCTCGCGCAGCCGCAGCAGAATGCGTTCGGGCGTCTCGACAACCAGGCCGAACCGCACGGCCGCGCTGCAGACGAACGCGACCACCAGTGTTCCGCACAGCCCCGGCAGCGCGGAGACTGCGGCCCCGACGAACAGCGACACAAAGTAGATCTGAAACCCGATGAGTCCCAGGGCCGTACCGCGATCACCGAACCGGCGGCTGTAGACCGCGGCGAAGATCAAGGCGAGGAAGACGAGGTCGCCCGCGACGACCTGGGTGCTCAACAGCGCTCCCAGTGACATCGCAACGAGCGCCACGGGCAGGCCGAGCGCCAGCGTGATGGCCTGTTCGCGCCGCTGCTTCTCCTTGATGGCGAAGGTCGCGACCATGGCCGAGATGGCACCGGCCACCATGTGGCTCACATCGGCCTTGAGCAGCGCCAGGACCGCGAGCGTGAGCGCGATGGCGCCGACTGTGCGCAGGCCGGCCATCAGCCGCAACAGTCCGGGATCGGAGGCCGAGAACCGGTCCCAGATCCTCGTCCGGCTCGCCCGTGTCACTGTCCTCACCCTGCCGCTTTCCCCGCTCGCCACCAAAAACCGGAAGTTCCAGCATGGCACGCGTCAACCCCCGCCCTGGCGCCGCCGTCCCGCGGGAGTGATCAAGCGGTTGTGTGTACATGCCGGACGGGAAGGTGGTGTCCGGGAGTCCTTACTCGTATCTACGGGGCCTAAGGTCCTCTTCGGCCGGCTCCCGATCGGTGTAGTACATGAGCTTGCCGTCGCCGGCGGTGCATGTGTGTGCGCGGGTACCGGCCTTGATGTCGCTGACAGCGTGGAGATCGACGACGTTGTCCTTCTCTCAGGTATGCACACTTCGTTGACAGTCAGCTCCACGCTCGTCTTGGCCCGGCTCGTCCCGTGACCCGTCTTGGCCCGGCTCGTCCCTTGACTCGAACGTGGCGCTCCTCCGAGCCGCGGGTGCAGCGCAGGTCGTAGGACCTGCCCAGCTTCCGTCCGGTCCTCGTCCTCGTGGCGGACCAGGCCTGTGTCCGGAGAACGTCCGCTGCGCGAGCAGCTGTCCGAGGGCGCCGAGAGTCCGCACGCAAAGGTAGCGGCGGATACGGGGGTAGTCCGCCAGTGTGTGCCGGCCGCGCCCCCACATGACGGTCACCCAGGAGCGCAGAGGGTGGAGCAGACTCCCGGTGCCTGTGAACCACCGTCACCACAGGCTCGGGCCATGCCGGGAGGGTCCGCAGCAGTCTGCCTCCCGGCGCCCGAGCGTCTCCGGAATGAGACGAATGGCTCTCTGCCCTGGTCGGCCCCGGCCGCGTCAGAACGCGCTGCTCAAGTGCGTCGTGCTGCCCATACGGTGCGCTCGGTGCGTACCGTCAGGTCGTCGCGGCGCAGAATGCTGCGAGGGCTGTCGGTATCGAGCAGCTGATCGAGAGCGGTCAGGTCCTCGACCGTCAGCGCCTCGGCGACGCTGCCGCGGATGCGGCGCAGGCCGCCGAGTGCATAGCGGCCGACTGCCTCGGTGTGGGGCGGGCCGAGGTTCACGGTGATGGTGCGTTCGCCCTCGACGATGAAGCCGGCGGCGGTCAGCATGGGCCCCCAGTCGGCGCCGCGGTGCGGCATGTGCTCGGCATGGTGACGGTCGAGTGCGGCATGACAGCGTCCCTCGAGGCCGGGCCGGTCCTCTGGGGCGTCTTCGGGCAGGAATCGTGGGAAGCCGGCCAGTTCGACGACTGCGAACAGCCCGCCTGGCGCCAGCGTGGCGTGGACTTGGCGCAGGGTGCGATCGGGGTCGGCCATGTGGTGCATGGAAGCTGATGCCCACACGAGATCGGGCGTGCCGAGATCGGGCCAGGCAGTATCGAGGTCGGCCTGAACGGTATGCACCCGGCCGACCAGGCCTTCCGACTTGGCCTTCTCGAGCAGACGGTGCAGGTGGCTGGTCGAGGCGTCGACGGCAGTCACCTCGGCATCGGGGAAGCGCTTGAGCAGTGCGAGAGTGCCGGCTCCGGTCCCGCTGCCCAGGTCCACAATGTGACGGGGGGCGGCTTCGACGGGCAGCCATGCGGTGATGGAGGCGATGTGATCTGCAAGCACTTCCGCATCGAGGTCGAGGATCTCCGCCTGGCCGTCGGCGTCCTGCTGCTGTCCGTGCTGGTGGACCGAGCGCGCGCCGTGGTCGTGCGCCGCATGCGGGGATGTGTGCGTCATGGCACCCACGCTAAGAGGATCAGAGGCGTGCGGCACGGTTGCTTTCCGAATACGCAAGACAATGGCTGCTTGGACTGCTGAATAGGCAAGCAGCTAAGGGCTGTCCCGTAATCCCTGGCGGGCGCACGCAACACATACGGCACCTCGCTGCGTTGTCGGAACGCCCGAATACGCCCGGTATGAGGACGCCCCTCCGCCTTACGATGCACCGCATCCGACGCCGCGCGCCGATCCACCAGGGATTACGGGACAGCCCTTGGCGACCTGCGGCAAGGAGAGCCGGCTGCGCGACGCTCACATCACTGCGACGGACGGCCGGCGCCCCCTGCGCTCTCACCGCTTTGGTGCCCGCGGCGGGCATCGCGGTCGAAGATGCCCAGGATCTCGCACGGGCCGCCCTCTGCGCCGATGGCATGCGGAAGCATGGTGGGGAACTCCGCGGCCTGATTGGTCTCTACGCGAAAGCGGCGGTTGCCCAGCAGCAGGATCGCGGTGCCGGAGAGGACAACGAGCCATTCGTGGCCGGGATGGGCACGCATACGCGAAGGGCTGTCGGGCGGTGGATCCGTCATCCGCTGACGCACGACCGTCATACCCGGGTCCGCCCGGACGGGCCACCGCATCGACTGGTGGGCCGCGTCGATCATCGGGCTGGAGATGACATCGTCCGTGGCCGTCTCGACGAGCTGATCGAGCGAGGTGTCCAGGGCACGGGCGAGGGTGACGAGCTGGTCCAGAGCAAGGCGGCGCTGACCGGTCTCGATCCGACTGAGCGTGGAGGGACTGAGCCGGGCCCGGGCGGCCAAGTCGTCCAGAGACCAGCCTTGTGCCACCCGCAGCGCGCGGATCCGCTTGCGTACCAGGCTGTCGAGCTCACCATCACCTTGCGTCATGAGCAAGACTGTATGCCCGATACGCAATGCGTTCTGAGCGTGAGCGCGTGGGGGCCCGCGGCGTGCGGGTGTCGAACCCGGCGGCGCCACCCGGATGAGATCGCGCTCGCCGAGTACCAGGCGAAGCGTTCCGTCGAGGACATGGATCCGGCGATTGCCCGCTCACAGCTGCGATGGCAGGTATGCGCGGCCGAGAGGCGACCACGGCAGCCCGACAGCATACTGAACAAAGGGAGCACGAATAGCGGAATCGATCGCCAACCTGTCCGGGGTATGCCGTGAGAGAACCGGGGATCGACTATCACGCCATCTTCGAGGCGTCACCCAGCGCAACGCTGATACTCAATTCCGTGTTCGTCATCATGGACGCGAACCCGTCTTTTCAAGATCTGGTCGGTCGCACCCGCGACGAGCTCATGGGCAAGTACGTGTTCGACGCCTTCCCACAGGACGACCAATCCGAAATGGCGGGTCTGAAGGCATCATTGCACCGGGTGCTGGAGAGCCGCGCCCAGGACGTCGCGGGCCCCATCCGCCACGATCTGGAGGAACCGGACCGGCCGGGAGTGTTCGCGGAGCGCTACTGGAGCCCGATCAATGCCCCCGTCCTGGACTCCGACGGACAGGTCACGCTGATCGTGCACCGCCTCGAGGAAATCACCGACCTCGTCCGCGCCGGCGACCCGGACGCCGATCACCGGCGTCGTCAGATGGAACTCGAGCTGTACGCCCGCTCCCGCCAGTTGCAGCAGGTCAACGAACGACTGCGCCAGGCCAACGCCCGCGAACGACAAATCGCCCTCGCGCTCCAGGAATCGATGCTGCCCGCCCCCCAGGTCCTCGCCCGCCACCAGGCAGCGGTCCGCTACCGCCCCGCGGTCCACGCCCTCAACGTCTGCGGGGACTGGTACGACGTGACCCAACTCCCCGACGGCAAGTACGCCGTGGCCGTCGGCGACGTCGTCGGGCACGGCCTGGCCGCGGCCGGCGTCATGGGCCAGCTGCGCAGCGCCCTCAGCGCCGCCATCCGCGTCGTGGGCGGCCCCGCATCGGCACTCGACGGACTCGACCTGTACGCCCGCTCCGTGGACGGCGCCCTGTCCACCACCGCGGTGCAGACCATCATCGCCTGGGCCGACCACCGAATCACCTACAGCAGCGCCGGCCACCCGCCCCCGGCCCTGGCCGACCCCGATGGCACCGTGCGCTTCCTGGACGAGGCGACCGACCCGCCATTGGGGGCCAGCCTCGAACACACCCCCCGACCACAGGCCTCCACCACCTACGTCGACGGCGCCACCCTCGTCCTGTACACCGACGGGCTGATCGAGCGCCGCGGGGAGGACATCGACCAAGGCCTGCAGCGCCTCGCCGACCATCTGGCTCGCCATGGCAACGGTGAGGTCGAGGAACTGGCAGACGCACTCATCGACCTCAGCTCCGCCACCGATGACACGGCCGTGGTCGTCGTCCGCCTGTGACCTGGCACTGCCCATCGGCCGGGTAGAGATGACGAAACTGTCCGGATGCGGTTGCGCCTGCGCCACCCGAGGCATGGCATGCGGAAACGGCCGCAACGCTGTCACCGAAACGGCTCGCTCAGCTCCATGCAGCCCGAGGCGGAGGCCAACGCCCCTTCGTCACCGACATCAAGGCGGTGTCGGTCAGCTGGACACCGTGGGCCGATCGGTGGGTGGCAGCGCGGCAACGTTGGTGACGGGCCGGTGCCGTGCAGCCCGGCAGCCGAAGCCCTGAGCAAGGTCGGTGAGCCGAGGCCCGGACTCGTCTTCGATGAGCAGGGCACGCACGGGGTACCCCGACGGCGGCGCCTGACCTGGCCTGCGGACGCCAGCCGAGCCCGCCTGCCTCTACCGCGCTGAACGACCACCCGGCCTGGCCCGTTCAATCTCGGCAGCCGGATACGGGGTCCGTTTGCTCACCGTAAGCAGCCGGCGGTGGAACCCGTCCAGCACAACGGCAGCCCGGGCGTGCCGGTCGATGATCGCGGCGATCGCGGGCGGAACCGCCTCGGACCTTTCACCCGCGATCCAGTTGTGCAGGAACACCTCGTGGTCCACTTTGCCGCGCACGCCGTCGGGTAGATGATGGCGCAGCAGATGGTTGGCGATGTAGTAGCTGTCATACGCGAGATGGGCGGTGAGGAACTCGACTTCGTCCTGCGATAGTTCGAACCTGGAGCTCAGGGCGAGACCGAAGTCCGCGAAGTAGATCAACCGGCCGTCGGTCAAGACGTTGCTGAAGTGGGCATCGAAGTGGACGAGCCCGCGGGAGCTCATGAAGGCGGCTCCGCGCGTCAGGATTTCCTCCGCCCACGCGTACGTCGGGCCGTCTGCGCCCTCCGTTGCGGCCTTCCGTTGGTCGTCCAGCCACACGGCAAGTGTGTGCGGGACGTGTTCCAGGAAGAACACAAGACTGAAGGAGGACCGACCGATGGCCTCCAGCCGCTCACGCACGGCTGACGAGCCCTCCCAGTGCGCGACCGCCCCGTCGACGCCCCCAAAAGCGTCGGCGAATCCCTGGGGAGGGGAGTCCGGAAGGACTCGCCAGTGGTACATCAGCGGAAAGCCCTCGTACTCGTTCCCGAGGACCCAGTTGGTGGTCATCGTGTGCACAGCCAACTCGCGCCAGGCCCCGAAGCCGGCTGAGCCCACCCCGTACTGATAGAACATCGGCAGGCCGAAGTGGTTCGCCGTCGACCGTAGGTTCTCCGGCCGCATCTCGATGTCCGTCAGAGGGACTCGCTTGACGAAGACGCGGGTCCCACCGACCTTGAGCTCCGCCGACCTGCCCCCGATGCCTGACCCGAGAGGGGTGGCCGCGGCCACGACTTCGCCGACTCGATGGTCGCTGAGCAGCGACAGGTGCGTGGAAACGGATCCGTACGTGGCCAGGCGTGCGACATACTGCGGGTCCGGGTGGTCCATCAACGACTCCTCAATGCCCGAACCATCAACGTCATCGATCTCGCGAATGTGCTCGACCCTACCTTTGGCCATCGGCCGGCATCCTGAGCACCGAGGTGTCACGGCCCGACGAACCAAGAAGCCTCAATACGTAGAACCCCGACGGTTCCAGGGAGCCATCCGCTGCGCCGCATACCCGAGTACGCGAAGGCGATGGCAGTCCGGTCTCGTGGCCCGCGCCCCTCACGGAGTCCGCTGACCGGGCCGCGGGCCTGATCCGCAGCGGCAGCAGTCGGGGGGGGGGGGGGGGGGGGGGGGGGGGGGGGGGGGGGGGGGGGGGGGCGCGGCCCCCCCCCCCCCCCGCCGGGCGCCCCCCCCCCCGGGGGGGGGGCGGCTGGGGGGGTGTCGCGCGGCCGGGCCGGGGCGTGGCGGCGGCGGGGGGGGGCCCGCCGGCGGCGCCCCCCCCCCCCCCCCCCCCCAACCCGGTACGCCATGGTTGTGCGCGCCGAGACGTCTGGGCTCGTCCTCGCCGTGACCGTCCGCGCCCTGCTGATCGATCTGAACGGGGGCCGTCGGTTGCGACGGCCCCCGTTGCTGCTGCCCGGCGAGTCCGGGGATGCCGGCTCCCGGACGGTCGGCGGGACTGCGCCGCTATCCGGCGTAGGTCTCGTATTCGGCGATCTTCGGTGTGCCCGTCGAGCTGGTGATCTCGAAAGTGATCTTGCTCAGTGAGGTCCGGGGTACCGAGATGACGCCCGCACCGCTGCCGGACGTCAGGACTGCGCCGGTGTCGCCGTTGATGACCTTCCACGATCCGATGCTGCCTGCGGAGCCTGACGCTTCCCGGATGTTGATCCTGGATACGGCGGTGGAGGAGGCCCACTTGATCGAGATGGAACCGGTCGAGCCGGCCGGTGACCAGTAGGTGTTCATGTCACCGTCGCGCACGTTACCGAAGCTCGTCCCGCTGGCTTTGCTGGAGCCGTCGGAGCCGGCGCCGATGCTGAGGTTGGTCCCGCTGGGCTGGGTCGGGTCCGGCGTGGGGGTGGTGGGGTCGGGCGTGGGGGTGGTCGGTGTCGGTGTCGGTGTCTGCGGCGAGCAGTTGCCGTTCGATACCTGCAGCCCCTTGTCGGCGCCTGCCGTCTGGGTCACGATGTCCGGCACGCAACTGGCCGCATCGAGGTTGTAGGAGTAAGGGATGCTGACAGTGGTGTTGGACTGGGGGTTGGGGCCGGCGGGGTTGTTCTCGCTGCCGGGGGTCGACCAGGTCACGTTGTCGAAGGTGTTGCCGCTGACCTGCCAGTAGCCGGCCGCGTCGGTGTAGAAGGTGCCAAGGACGTCCTTGGAGTCCTTGAAGTAGTTGTTGTCCACCTTCGCGCGAGCCCCGGCTCGGGAGTTGATGCCGGATTCGTTGAGCTTCACGTAGTAATTGTTGTAGATGTGGGCTATGCCGCCACGCAGCAAGGGGGTGCGGGAGTCGATGTTCTCGTACAGGTTGTGGTGGTACGTGATGAAGCCGTTCGAGAGCTCGGTCTCACTGGATCCGACGAGGCCCCCGCGGCCGGAGTTGCGCAGGATGCTGTAGGACAGGGTCACGTACTGGGTGTTGTCCTTCATGTCGAAGAGGCCGTCGAACCCTTCGGACTCTCCACCGGACGCCTCAAGGGTGGTGTGATCGACCCAGACGTTGCGGACGTCGCTCTCCATGCCGATGGCGTCACCACCGTTGGACGTGGGCGAGCCGGACTTCTTGACGTTCCGGACGGTCACGTTCTGGATGATGATGTTGCTGGCCTCGCGGATGTGGATGCCCAGCTGGTCGAAGACCGCTCCGCTGCCGACGCCGACGATCGTGACGTTGCTGATCTGCTTGAGCTCGATCACGCCGTCGGCGGTGTTGCAGCTGTCGCCCGACACCTTGGCGGTGTTGCTGTGGTTGATGGTCCCCTCGACCTCGATGGTGATCGGGGTACTGCTGCTGGCCCGGCCGCACAGGGCCGCATGGATCGCGGTCCCCGTGGTGGCCCGCACCGTCTGGCCGCCCGCACCGCCGGTGGTCCCACCGTTCTGGGTCGCATAGCCGGTGGCGGTACCGGTTGCTGCCGACGCCTCGGGCATCGACATGACCACACCGGTCGCGGCCGCAAGGGCCATCGTGGCCAGTGCCGCATTGAGTCGCAGTGCGACTGGTCGTCTCATCTCGCCTCACCTTTCGCTGTCGAATGCTGGGTGTTGCTGCTACGTACCGTGCTCATTTCGGCGGGCCGTCGAGGCTGCCGACCTGTTGCCGGGCAGGTCGCTGGTCGGCCCAGATGTGGGTGGTGAAGGTCGTGCCCGAGTCCACAATAATTCTCGTATGAGAACCGAGTTCTTGTATGTGAACTGCAGTGACGGTACGTCACCCGCTTTGGCCCGTCAAGAAGTTGAGACGAACGATCAGCCGGCCGGTTACTCCGGGGCGGCGGTGGAGTCCCTGACGACCAGGGATGTCGCCAGCATGGTCTGGGCCGTGGCCGGTTCGCCGGGCGTCTCCAGAGCCTGGATCAGCAGATCGACCGCCGTGCGCCCCGCCGCCGCGGTGGGCATGGCGACGGTGGTGAGCCGGGGGCGGTTCAGCCTGCCGGCAACGGTGTCGTCCACGCCGATCACACTGATGTCCCGCGGCACGCGTACGTTCCGGTCGTCGAGCCCTTCGATGAGCCCGATGGCGACCAGGTCGTTGTAGGCGATCACCCCGGTGGCGCCCGTCCCCAGGACGGCGGGCGTTGCCGCGGTGCCGCCGTGTTCCGTCGGCGGATTGGGGCCGATGACGTCCAGCCGGACCCCCTGGTCGGCGGCGGCCTTCCCGGCGGCCCGTCGCATCTGCGCACTGGTCCACGAGCCGCGGGGACCACAGACCAGGGCCAGATGCTCATGACCCAGTCCGGCGAGGTGATCCACCGCGAGTGCCGCACCGTTCGCCACGTCCATGAGTACGGCCGAGAGCCCCGCCACGGAACGGTTGACCAGGACGAAAGGCAGCTCTCCACCCAGCCGGCCGATGACGTCGTTGGCCAGCCGGGGGCTGACCAGGATCACACCGTCCACCTGGCGAGCCAGGGTCTGGATCAGTTCCTCCTCGACGGCCGCGTCCTCGTCGGTGTCGGCGACGAAGACCTGGTAGCCGCGGACCCGCGCGTAGGCCTGAGCGGCCTTGATGAGTGGTGGGAAGAAGGGGTTGGCGATATCGGAGACGATCAGTCCCAGATTCCGTGTGCGCCCCGTGGTCAGAGCGCGTGCGGTCTCGTTGGGCTGATAGCCCAGTTCCGCAGCGATGGCGAGCACCCGCTCGCGGGTTTCCCGCTTCACCAGGTGGGAGGCGGAAAAGGCCCGGGAGACGGTCGAGACATGAACCCCGGCGGCCTGGGCGACGTCACGGATGGTCATGACCACGGTTGCTTCCCTTGCCCGCCGTAAGCACTGCCGGCCGGCCTCTGCCCACACCCGGCCGACTCTTCGTCAGGTGCACACACTAGCCCGCACCGGCGGCACCGCCTTCTTCCTTACAACCGGTTGCAAAAATGTGCAGCGGCCCAGGGGCTGCGTTGACCATTCCGACTCCGCACCTGCTTCCACGGACGCCTTGGCGGCAACCGTGGTCCGCGCCTTGTAGCACCGGAAGTCCTTTCGGCCGGGGGTCGATGGGGCGCACGAAGCGCGGGGATACCTCGCTCCTCCGGCATGCGGCCCTCAGACAGTGGGATGCAACCGGTTGCATTCCGAGCTGGCATCAGAGTGGCGGCGGGTCCTGAGCATGTCAACGCTTCGGCCAAATCCCGTTCTGTGTAACGTCCTTGTTCCGCCAGCGGGATATCGGCCTCGAAAGAAGTCAGCACTTCCAGGCCGGCGACCAGGCCGTCGTCCTCAAAGGGGTTGCCGGCGGGGAGCTGTGGGCGGACTCGATACGCATCGTCGCCCCGTCCTGGCACTCCCCGACCGACGAGCGGATGGCGACTGCGCGACGCCACCAGAGGCGCCCAGTCATACGTGACCAGCCACGCCCGCTGCCTGGTGCGCCTCTCGCGCCACTGCCCGGACTGCCTGATCTACCTCCGCGCCACGGAGGACCGACCGCCTCCCGCCGAAGTACACCGGGCACACCACACTGAGCGACTGCGGTTGGTACACCACCACGGCCCTCGGCCAGCTCGTGCACATCGCCGACGCCCGGAGCAGCCGGTGACCCACTCCGTCCGCCGCCCCGACCGCACCCTCCTCAAGACGAAGGCCTGAGCCACCGCTCATCCGGCCGCCCCCTGCTGGCCGGTCCGCCCGGCAGAGGACCTGCGCGAACTCGACGCCGACTGGCGGGAATCGGCGGAGGTGTGTGCGGAAGCCGCCTGCACGACACGTTCCGCTGGGCACTGCGTCCTCGGCCGGGTCCGGATCCTGGGCGTGACCGCTCACCCGTGTGCGGCCCGGGTGGTCCAGGTCGTGAGAACGGGGTGAGCGCGCCGGAGCGGCGGATGCCCTGCCGCATCCGCTAGGGCACTTCGGCCACGTTTGTGCCCTATCATCCGAAGTAAGGTCGGTGCCGACGGATCCCAGAGTCCGGAGCACCGACGGATACCTTGCCGCCGACAGCCGGACGTCCATGGTCGTGCCGAGGGGAACGAGCGGCATACGGGCGCATACGGTGCCGGGACCGCGACGACCGCGGGCGGCGCCCATCCCCCTTCAGCGCAGGAGGACTGCCATGCCCAGACACACGACCCGCCTGCGGCAACTGCTCAACGATCCGAGAATCCTGGTGGCTCCGGGAGCCTATGACGGAACCGGGGCGCGGCTGGTGGAGCGGCTCGGCTTCCAGGCGTTCTACCTCAGCGGATTCGAGACGGCCGCCAGCATCCTGGGGCAGCCCGACGTGGGATATCTGTCGCACACACAGATGGTGGAACGAGTCACGGCCATGGCCGATGTGGTGGACCTGCCGCTGATCGCCGACGCCGACACCGGCTTCGGCAACCCGCTCAACGTCCGCCGCGCGGTCATCGCCTACGAACGGGCCGGCGCCGCGGCGATGCACATCGAGGACCAGACCTTCCCGAAGCGCTGCGGGCACATGCTGGGACGCGAGGTCGTGCCCGTCCACGAGATGGTCCAGAAGATCAAGGCAGCGGTCGACGCGCGGCAGGACCCCGACTTCGTCATCATTGCCCGCACCGACGCGCGGACGGCACACGGGCTCGACGAGGCGATCGACCGGGGCGCCGCCTACCACGAGGCCGGCGCCGACATGCTGTTCATCGAATCCCCCGAGAGCGAGGAGGAGATGCGGCGGATCTGCGAGGCATTCCGCGGCACCGTCCCCCTCCTCAGCAACCAGGTCGAAGGCGGCCGGACGCCGACTCCCGGTGTCGGCGTGCTCCAGGACATGGGATACGCCCTCGCGATTTTCCCTGTGGGTACGGCATTCGCGGCCGCCAAGGGAATGCGGGACTATCTCGAGGTGCTCGCGATGGCAGGCGACACGCGAGGCGCACTCGGGAACCTGATCCAGTTCGAGGAGTTCACCGCGCTGATCGGTCTCGGCGAGCACACCGAACTCGAGCGGCGCTACCAGCCCGGACAGTAGGACCGTGTCCTACATGATGGTTGGTCCTTGAGAAATGCATGGGGAGCGTTGGGTGGGGCGGAATCGTTCCGGACGAGCTGTGGGAGATCGCCAAGCCCCTGTTGCCACCGGCCCGCCCGAGGCCGCAGAGTGGCTGGGTCGTGAACATCGGCGACGAGGCTGTATTCGCCTCGATCAGCTACGTTCTGGTCAGCGGGTGTGCCTGGCAAGTCATTCTTCGGGGCGTCCAAGTCGACCGCGCACCGTCGGTTGGTCATCTGGCCTCGGGCCGGTGCGTGGGGCCGGCTGCACCAGAAGATTCTCCAGCTCTGAACGAACAGGACTTGATCGAGCTCTCCCGCGCGGTCCTGGACTCCGCCCTTGTCCGCGCAGCACTGCTGCCCGCTGAACGAGGCAGGCCCCAACCGGCCACCGCGGCGCGACAGCCTGGCGCAGGCACAGACTGGGGAGTCCCAGGACTCGCCGAGTAGACGCGAAGGCCGGGGCCGCGCGCGTCGGGTGGATCAGAGGTCACTGGGGCATCGAGAGCCTCCTGCACCACATCCGTGACCGCACCTTCCGCGAGCATCTTCCGCCGGAACGGCAACACCGATATTGCCGCCGCCGCCCTCCGCCACAGGCACCCGTCGACCCACGTGACAGGCGCCCCGTCGCTCCACCGGCCGGGCGGCCCACTCGGACGACCCGTCAGACCGCCTGCACCACCATCGCGTTGGCGAGTCCGCCTGCCTCGCACATCGTCTGCAGGCCGTAACGGGCGCCGCGCTCGCGCATCGCGTGGACCAGGGTGGTCGTCAGGCGGGTGCCGCTCGCGCCGAGGGGGTGGCCGATAGCGATCGCGCCACCGTGCACGTTGACCTTGGCGAGGTCGGCGCCGGTCTCCTGCTGCCAGGCCAGGACCACGCTGGAGAAGGCCTCATTGACCTCGAACAGGTCGATGTCGTCGAGCTGCAGGTTCGCCCTGCGCAGCACCTTCTCGGTCGCCGGGATGACGCCGGTGAGCATCAGCAGCGGGTCGGAGCCGGTGACGGCGAAGCTGTGCAGGCGCGCGATGGGGCGCAGGCCGAGGCGGGCGGCGGTCTCGCTGGAGGTGATCAGGACGGCCGAGGCGCCGTCGTTGATGGGGCTGGCGTTCCCCGCGGTGACGTTCCACCCGATCTGCGGGAAGCGCTCGCCGAAGCCAGGCTCGTAGTAGGCGGGCTTGAGGCCGGCCAGGATCTCCGGGGTGCTGCCGGGCCGTACGCACTCGTCGCGGGTGACGCCCTCCAGGGGCGCGGTCTCTGCGTCGAACAGGCCGGCGTCCCAGGCGGCGGCCGCCTTATGGTGCGAGGAGACGGCGAAGGCGTCCATCCGCTCGCGCGTGATGGACCACTTGGCGGCGATGAGTTCGGCGCTGATGCCCTGCGGGACGAGGCCCTCGGGGTAGCGCTCGGCGACTCCGGGGCCGAAGGGGTCCTTGCCGGCGGGCACGTTCGACCCCATCGGCACCCGGCTCATCGATTCGACGCCACAGGCGACGACCAAGTCGTACGCGCCCGAGATGACGCCTTGCGCTGCGAAATGCACCGCCTGCTGGGAGGAGCCGCACTGGCGGTCCACCGTGGTTGCCGGGACCGTCTCGGGGAAGCCGGCCGACAGCACGGCGTACCGAGTGGTGTTCATGGCCTGCTCGCCGACCTGGTCGACGGTGCCGCCGATGACGTCGTCGATGAGGGCGGGATCGACACCGGAGCGCTCGACGAGGGTACGCAGGGTGTGGGCGAGGAGCTCCACGGGGTGGACGTGCGCGAGGGCGCCGTTCGGCTTGCCCTTGCCTATCGGCGTGCGTACGGCTTCGACGATGACTGCGTCACGCATGGTGCGGGCCTCCTGGCCGCCGGGGCGCCGGGCGGGTCGCCCGGCGCGATTACCAATGAGTTGGAGAATCAAACCCACTCTAGCTCGATTACTTGGAAAATCAAACCGACCAGGACCCGGCGTCATGGCCGCCACGAAAGATCCGCCCCTGCTCCATAGCCGACCGTCAAGCCCGGCCGACGCCCCCTGACTCCCGACCTCCTGACGCCCGTCGCGTCCGAACGCCGTCACGGCCCCGACTGCCGCCGAATGAAGGGAAAGTCGCCGGTCAGGACGCGTCCGCCAGAGCCCGCGCATCCGCCTCGGGCTCCTTCGACGCGGCGGCCGCCGTCCGGCCCGAGCCGCCGCCACGGCTGAGGCGCACACCGATCACCGACGGCGACAGGCCCAGTACGGCGGCTACCCACCAGACGATCCGGAAGTCGGGACGCGAGGCGGCACCTACGTGGGAGCCGACCACCGTGACCGAGATCTGGCAGACGGAGGCCGGCACCGTCGCCAGCAGCAGGGCCAGGGATGTCGGCATCTCGGCGGACGCCCCGATGGCCTGCACCACCCGGGCACGACGAGGGTCCCCAGGTTCGGGGCCAGGGCACAGCCCAGCGACGCGAGGGTGAAGACGGCGATCCCAGCCAGGAAGACCGGCCGCCGGCCTATCCGGTCACCGGCACGCCCGGCCACCTCCAGCAGCGCGGCGAAGGCGATGGCGTAAGCGTTGAGAACCCAGGACACCGAACCGAGGGTCACGCCCCTGCCGCCCCCGGAGAAGGCCGCTCCCACGGTCGGAAGCGCGACGTTGACGATCAACAGATCCAGGTTGGCCATGAAGACGGCCACCAGGACGACTACGGCGGCCGTTCGAGGGTGTTCTGAAAATTGAAACGTCGTAGATGAGCAAGCCAAGCACCGAGCGATTTGGAAATCAAACCCCTCTGGGGTGATACTGGGCCTGTGACCACGCGCATCGATCCCCAGGACATGGCCGGACGCCCCTGCTCGCTCGCCGCCGCTCTGCAGGTCGTCGGCGACCGATGGGCCCTGCCGGCGATCCGCGAGGTCATGCTCGGCAACCACCGGTTCCGGCAGATCGCCAGGAACACCGGTGCCCCCACGGACCGCCTGGCGGCGCGCCTGAAGGCGCTGGTGGAGAGCGGCGTCCTCGAACGGCGCCCGCTGCCGGACGACGCACGCTACAGCGGCTACTACCTGACGGAGGCGGGGCGCGATCTGGGCGGCATCACCCGCGAGCTCATCGGCTGGGGCGACCGCTGGGTCGTCACCGCGCCACCCAGCAGGATCCGTCACCGGGGCCACGAACTCGTCACTCACACGGTCTGCGAGGCCTGCGGCGAGCAGGTCCACACCGAGGACATCCACCGGGAGGAGCTGACCCCCGGCTGGGACCGGTCCGGCCCGGTACAAGCCCCGTAGACCGTGCGATGGTCGTCGATCCCGCCCCGGAACCGGCGCGCGATCTCGGCGCGGTCGTCGGCCCGGAAAGTCTCGCGGATCTCCCGGTCATTGCTCGGTTCGCCGTCCGTACCGACGGGTCAACCCCGCATCCGCTCGGCGAAAGTCCGTCAGGCGTTCGGCAACCTGCAGCGCCAGGGCATCGGGACCGCCCCCGTTGATCCGTAGATCCAGCACCAGACCGTCGAGGGCGACGCGGCCTGTGCCGACCTCGCGATTCACGAGCCCGGGAACGAAGGCGCGCCCGCCATGAGGCCGCCGTCGACAAGGAGGATGTGCCCGGTGACGTAGCTCGCCTTGTCCGAACCCAGGAACTGGACGGCCTCGGCGATCTCCTCCGGGGTGCCTGCCCGGTGCATGGGCAGCGTCGAATCTACCGCGGCACGAGCCGTGTCGTCGCCGGTGAACCGCTCGTACATAGCGGTACGGGTGTAGCCGGGCGCGACCGCGTTGACCCGGATACCGTGAGCGGCGCCTTCGAGTGCGGCCGCCTTGGTGATGCCGACGACGGCGTGCTTGCTCCCGACGTACAAGGTCGCCTCGGGATAACCCATCAGGCCGAAGGCGGAGCTGACGTTGACGATGCTGCCGCTGCCCTGTTCTCTCATGACTCGGAACTCGTGCTTCAGGCACAGCAGCGTGCCCTTGACGTTGGTATCGAAGGTGGCCTGATATCCCTCGTCCGTCACCTCGGTCACAGGGCCGGGTGTTCCCTCGGTGCCGGCGTTGTTGAAGGCGACATCGATCCGCCCGAACCGTGCCACCGCGCGGTCGACGAGGTCCTTCACATCGGCGTCGAAGCGGACATCGGCGCGCACGAATTCGGCCGTGGCGCCGAGGTCGGAGAGCTCCCCGGCAAGCTGCTCACCCACGTCCTCGTGGCGGCCGGAGACTACAAGGTTCGCGCCTTCACGGGCGTATGCGAAGGCGGTGGCGCGGCCGATACCGGTAAGTGCGCCCGTGATAAGGACAACGGGATCTGACACGTCGAGGGTCCTTCCTGCAACCACCCAGGTGAACGACGGGCAAGCGGTCCGGAGCCCGCACGACACCGGGTTCCTCTTCGTACCGGCGCGTATCCCCCGGTACGCCCGCAAGGAAGGTGTCCCAGCCGGACGACAGCCGCACCGGACCGGACCGTCGCATCCATCGAACGGCGGCACTCGATGCCCCGTATGGCGCGCGGATGGCGGCTGGGACGGACGACCTGACGGCCGTCACGCGGGCGGGAGGCGAACGCCGTAAGCCTGCTGGTGACATCAGGGGCCGGACCAGGCGCCCGGGAAACGCGAGAGAACTCGCCCACCCACAACGGACCGGCCCCCCTGAAGGGCCGTCACCGAGCGGGAAGCGAACGCGGGGACCAGCGCATCCAAAACCGTTCGGGATGCGCCCAGCACGTGACGACGACCGGGTCCGGGCGCTCCCCCGCCCGGACCCGGCTCACAGGTCACCGGTCACGGGTCACAAGTCGGCCGAACAGTGCGCGTCCGGAGGCAACCAGCCCGGACGCGCTACGGCCGGTCGCGGCCTTGCTCCGAGACTTGGACTTCGGTTTCACTTTGGACTTGGCCTTGGATACAGGCGTGGCCTTGGTCTTGGATGACGGCTTGGGCCTGGACTTGGGCCTGGGCTCGGGCCTGGACGTCAGCTTGGACTTGGTCCTGGACTCGGGCCTGGACGTCAGCTTGGACTTGGTCCTGGACTTTGGTCCGGACTTCGGCGCAATCTTCCGCTCGGGCTTCGGCCCCGGAGCCGCCACCGCTCTGGTCGTCCCCTCCGCCAGCAGGTGATAGCGATGACTGATCCGCCGCCCCAGCAGCAGATATCCGAGCAGCGCGCCGCTCGTGTTGAGGATCGCGTCGTCGATGTCGAAGGCGCGCCCGGGGACCAGGGCGCCCTGGACGAGTTCGATCACCACCATCACCGTCACCGTCAGCGCGGCCATGCGAAGCATCCGAAGCCGGCGCGGAATGAGAATCGGCAGCAGGATGCCGAACGGGACGCCCAGCAGGAGGTTTCCGCCGGCCTGCTTGCAGGCCGCGAGGAAGGTGTAGTCCTCGGCGTACTGTCGCAACGACCTTCCGGGCCTGAGGTTGGACCGGACGAGGTCCTCCGATGCCGGTGATGGGGTGAGCGTCACCTTCGCCAAAGCGATGGAGAAGGCGACCAGGGCCAGGAATGTTGCCACCAGGACGAGCGCACGCAGCAGCGTGGTTCCCCACACCCTGCGTCGCCGCTCTTCACGATCCACCTCTGCAGCCATGGCACACAGTTGCCCTCATCGGCCACGAGCACACCTTCGCAACGCCCTTTCATGCCCCCGCGGGCCGGAAGGGATGGGGTCAGGCGAAACAGGGCAGCTCGACGATCCCGCGCACCCCTCAGTCTCCCTGTGGCAGGGCACGGGTGGGATGCCGGTGGTCACGGTCGGTGGCCGTTCGCGCGGCAGATGAGGAGGGCCACGTCGTCGTGGTCGTGCGGATGGCGCAGCGCACCCAGGAGGTGGTCGCAGGTGGCTTCGAGTGTCGGTTGCGGCTCGGTGAGGAGGTCCAGGAGGGCGTTGAGGCGGGTGTCGATGGATTGTTCGCGGGTTTCGACGAGGCCGTCGGTGTAGAGCAGCAACTGGTCGCCGGTATCGAGGTGCAAGGTGGTCTGTTCGAACTCGGCGACGCCGACGCCGAGGGGGGTGCCGGTGGGCAGGTCGACAAGTTCGGGCGGCCGGCCGAGTCGGGTCAGGACGGGCGGCATGTGGCCGGCGAGGGCGATCACGCAGTGCATGCGGTGCGGGTCGTAGACGGCGTAGATGCAGGTGGCGAATCCGGGCTCGAGGCCGGCGGCGATGTGATCGAGGTGCAGGAGGACCTGCGCAGGGTCGAGGTCGAGTTCGGCCAGGGTGCGGACGGCGGTGCGGAGTTGTCCCATGGTCGCGGCAGCGTTGATCCCGCTGCCCATCACGTCACCTATGACCAGGGCGGTCTTGTCGCCCGCCACGGGGATGGCGTCGAACCAGTCACCGCCGACCTCCGCGGAGACCTGGGCGGGCTGGTAGCGATAGGCGATCTCCAGGCCGGTCGGCTGGGGTGGCCGGTGGGTCATGAGGTGGCGTTGCAGAGTCAGGGCTGTGCGGCGCTGGTTCTGGTACAAGCGCGCGTTGTCGATGCGCACCGCAGCGCGGTCGGCCAGCTCGACGGCCAGGACGACGTCGTCGGGGTCGAACGGCAGCGGGTTGCGGGCGCGGCACAGGTCCAGGGCGCCCAGGACTTCCCCACGGGCTATCAGCGGCACGGCCAGGTAGGCGTGCAGGCCGGCCTGGGCCAGGAGGGCGGCTCCCCGTGGCTCGGCGGCGATGTGCTGCAGGTCGGCTTCGGTCACCCGATTCACCAGGACGGGGCGGCCGGTGGTCACACACTGGGTGATGAGCCGGTCGGCGGCGTAGGTGGCGATGTGGCCGGTCTGGTCGGCCGCGTAGACGGCGTCGGTGGGATAGGCAGCGGTCACTGCCAGCGCCCTGAACAGCGCCGGCGCTCCGGGGGACACAGTTTCCGGTTGCCGGTCGTCGAGGACTGCGTCGAGGATGTCGACGGCGGCCAGGTCGGCCAGCTCGGGCACCAGGATGTCGGCCAGCTCCCGGGCAGTTTTTTCCACATCCAAGGTGGTGCCCACCATCGCCGAGGCCTGGGCAATGGTCGCCAGCCGCTTGCGGGCAGCGGCCGCCTCCAAGCCGGCCCGGTGCTGCTCGGTACTGTCCACCACCGACGCCGCCACGCCCAGCACCCGCCCGGCCGGATTCTCGAGCCGGTAGTACGACACCGACCGGGCGATTTCATCGTCCGGATCGGTCGGTGACCGGCCGACGATGAAGTGGTTGATCACCGGTCTGCCGGTGTCCAGAACCTGCCGCATCATCGACGCGACGGACCCGGTATCGTCCAGGAACCGCAGAACCTGGTGGACATCACGGCCGATGTGCTGGGCGGCCGGCAGGCCGTTGAGGCCCTCCAGCGCCGGGTTGACCATCACGTACCGCAGGTTGGTGTCCAGGACGGCCAGGCCGATCGGGGACTGGGCCACCAGCTGCACCGACAGCGCCAGATCCCGTTCCACCTCTCGCAGAGTGGCCTGATCGGTGGCGATACCCAGGGCGTACGGCTGTCCGTGCTCGCCCAGCAACCGCATGTTGCGGAACTCCACCAGCCGCGAAGTACCGTCCTTGTGCCGCACGGGAAACACGCCGGCCCAGGTTTCACCACTGCTCATCACCTGCGCGAACAGGTGCAGGACGAGGTCGAAGTGCTCCGGGGCCACCAGCAGAGGGGCCGCGAACCGGCCCAGCGCCTGGTCGGCGGTCCAGCCGAACAGCTCCTCGGCCTGCGGACTCCACAACGCGATCCGTCCCGCGCTGTCCAGCACCACCGCGGCCACACCCAGCACGTCCAGCAGCCCACCCGGCTCGGCCGGGGCCACCCCCACCGAGGCAGGACCCTCCGGGAACGCGCCGGTGGCACCCATGCGGCACCTCTTCTCCCGAAATGCATAGCCGTGCCCGACTCCGTGGCCCCTCACCAGGCCTCTCATCGTCTTCCATACTCTCTCCCGGCGCTACTGACCACAGCCTGAGGCCGTGACGGGTGGAAGAAGGCGGGGATTCAGCATCCGGCCGGACGCTGGGGTGTGGGCCGGTGGGGCCACCGTCTGGGTCAAGGGGCGAGCAGACCCCAGTAGTGGGCCCGGGGCACGAAGGCGATTGGAACCGTGGTCTCACAGGGCCGGGCGGGGCCTTCAGGAGCCTCCGCCGTGGCTCCGCCCGGGTGAAGGCCCAGACGTCCGGCGGACGGCACTCCACCCGCCGTCCCGCCTGACTCCGCAGAGCAAGCACGGCACCGCCGGATCGTCGGATCTCGGGCCGATCAACGCGGTACCGGCAGTCGACCGCCGACAACCGTTACGGACCGTCACCGTGGCATGCCTCGCTGGTACCCCCGGAGTCCGATTCACTGCGTCCAGCACGTGCGATCCCGCTTGACGCGATCTGGCGGCAGGACCGAGAGATCCTTGAATCACGAGTGGACTCGAAGGCGAGATGATCGGCCCATGGACACACCGGCAAGCATGCCAGGTGACTCCCTCACCCCCGCCGCGGCTCTGGCCGTGGCAGCTCCGGATGGAACGCTGACCGGCTGGAGCACCGGTGCGGAACGGTTGCTCGGGTACTCCGCCGGTGAGGCCGTCGGCCGGCTCGCGACCACGCTGCTTGCTTCGCCCCTCCCCGCTGGTGTCGGTGAGCGTTTCGATCGGCAGGAGGATTGGACGGGACACGTGGTACTCCGCCACCAGGACGGCGGCACGGTCGCATGCCGGCTGCGGGCACGCCCGCTGCCCACCGGTGACGGGCGAGTCGGATGGCTGCTGGAGGGCGTTCGGGAGGGAGAGGAGAACCGCGACGCGGACCCTCTGATCCGCTGGTCGTTCGACCAGTCCCCGTTCGCCCTGGCGATCTACGACACCGAGGGCCGGTTCCTGCGGGTCAATGAGCACATGACCGAGCAGCTCGCCGCCACGGAGCGGGATCTTCGCGGGCTCCGGATCACCGAGCACATGCCCGATCCTGCCTTCCAGGCCCCTGAGCAGTCAGTCGATCACGTGTTGAGTACCGGGGAGCCCGAACACATCGAGAACTACGTCAAGGTGCCAGGAGAGCCCCAAGCCCATGCCTGGACCATCCACTTCACCCCACTCAAGGACTCCCTTGGGCTGGTGCACGGCGTGCAGCAGGCAGCTCTCGACTTCTCCGAGCAGTACGCGGCCCGCGAACGCCTGGCGCTGCTCGATGCGGCCAGCAGGCGTATCGGCAGCAGCCTGGACGTGGCTCGCACCGCGCAGGAACTGGCCGACGTGGCCGTGCCCGACCTCGCGGACTTCGTCTCGGTCGACCTTCTCGACGCCGTGCTGCACGGCGACGAGCCCCCACCGGTTCCCGACGACAGTCCTCTGGTGCTGCGTCGTGTGGCCACCCGCCCCGGCGTAAAGGCTGTGGTCGCGGTCGGCGAGTTGTCCCGCTACCCGGAGTTCTCGCCGATTGCTCGCAGTCTGGCCACCGGTCGCGGCACCGTGCACCAGGTCGGCGAGCCCGAGATCACCCGCTGGCTGGCCCACGACCCGGTCCGGACCGCCTGGGTGAGTCGGCATCGCGCGCACTCGCTGATGGTGGTGCCGCTGCGCGGCCGCGGCACCAACCTCGGCGTCGTGCTCTTCGCCCGCCTGGATCCGTCCGCCGCACCGTACGAGCAGGCAGACCTGCAGATCGCCAAGGAGCTTGCGGCGCGCGCCGCGGTCTGCCTCGACAACGCGCGCCGCTACACGCGCGAACACACAACAACTCTGGCCCTCCAGCACAGCCTTCTGCCGCAGGGGGTTGCCGAGCAGGCCGCTGTCGATGTAGCCAGCCGCTATCTGCCCGCGGACTCGAAAGTCGGTGTCGGCGGTGACTGGTTCGACGTGATCCCGCTCTCCGGCGCCCGCGTCGCCCTGGTGGTCGGCGATGTGGTCGGTCACGGGATCCACGCCTCCGCCGCCATGGGGCGTCTTCGCACCGCGGTACGCGCGCTCGCCGACGTCGATCTGGCCCCGGACGAGCTGCTCGCGCATCTGGACGACCTGGTCGTCCGGCTCAAGTCCGGGCCCGAGGCCGGAACCGGGGCACCCCTCGGAGAATTCGGAGCCACCTGTCTGTACGCGGTATACGACCCCATCTCCCGCAAGTGCTCGCTAGCCAGCGCCGGCCACCTCTGGCCCGCTCTGGTGACCCCTGACGGCACGGTGGACTTCCTCGAACTGCCCACCGGGCCGCCGCTCGGCCTGGGCGGGCTGCCGTTCGAGGCGGTTGAACGCGAACTGCCCGAAGGCAGCCTCCTGGCCCTGTACACGGACGGCCTTGTCGAGGCCCAGCATCGCGATGTCAACTCCGGCCTGCACGCTCTGCGCACGGCCCTCGCCGACACGTCTCCGTCGTTGGAGACCACCTGCGACCGCGTGCTCGATGCTGTGCTCGGCAAGCGGCCCGCCGATGATGTCGCGCTGCTCCTCGCCCGCACCCGTGCCCTGGACAACGGGCACGTCGCCGTCTGGGATCTTCCCGCCGATCCGGCCTTTGTGGCCGAGGCCCGTTCCAAGGCGACCGCCCAACTGCACGCCTGGGGACTGGACGATCTGGCCTATGTAACCGAACTCGTGGTCAGCGAGCTGGTGACCAACGCGATCCGCTACGCTTCCGCACCCGTTCAGCTGCGGCTGATCAAAGAAAGGACACTGATCTGCGAGGTCTCCGACGCCAGCAGCACCGCACCCCACCTGCGCCGTGCCCGCATCTTCGACGAGGGCGGACGGGGCCTCATGCTGGTCGCCCAGCTCACCGAGCGCTGGGGAATGCGGCATACCGGCACAGGCAAGACCATCTGGGCCGAGCAGCCCCTTCCCGAGTAGGTGTGCGGAAGCAGTCAGGGGGCCGTACCGGCCGGCGCGGAGGTACCGGCTCGGCACAGCGACCGGCCACAGACAAAACGGCCTTGCCGCGGAGGGCCGAGCCCGTCGGCCCAGGTGTCCCGCAGCGATCCGGCGGTGGGCGGGGAAGGGAGGAGCCCACCGCACCACTCGTGAATCCCCCGGCGAGTAGGGGCACGCGGTACCTGGGCGCGACAGGCGGACCGGGTTCAGTCAGGGAGCGAGAGCCTCCTGGTCAAGCACATCGCCGCCGACAGCATCCCCGCCCGGACCCGGGTGCTCCGGTACATCCAGTCCGACCGGAAGGAGATTCCGAGCGAACCGACCTGGTCACCGCTGTACACGGGCACCGCGGCGCACGTCGTGCCGCGGGCGTACTCCTCCCGGTCCATGACGACCGGCTCTGTGAGTGGGGAGTCGAGTTGCCGCATCAGCTCCTCCCTGCCCGTGATGGTGCGCGGCGTGAGTTCGGTCAGTGAGTGCCGGGAGAGGTAGTCGGCGCGCGCTTCCTCGTCCAGTTCACGCAGCACGCTCTTGCCCAGCGCGGTGGCGTGTCCGGCGTCCTGGAAGTCCACCCAGAGGTCCACACGCGGAGCCTGCGCGCTGTCGACGATTTCCATGACACGGATTTCGCCCTGCTCGTACATGGTCAGATAGACAGCGACCGAAAGATCGTCCCGCAAGGACATCAGGACAGGGCGGATCCGCTCCAGCAGATCCTGCCCGTTGTGTCCCGCGCCGAGCGGGTGATGGCTGCAGGTGAGGACGAATGCGCCGTCGTCCAGCTCTGTCACGTATCCGTCCTGGGCGAGTGCGGGCAGCAACCGGTGGACGGCGGCCAAGGGCAGTCCCGTCTCCACGGCCAGCTGCTGCGCGGGGGCACCTGCCTCGTGCGCCCCTACGGCCTCCAACAGGCGCAGGGCGCGCTCGACGGACGCGATGAGCTCGGGGCCGGCCTGGTCACCCATGCCACCAAGCATGGACCCGGTGCCTGAGGGCGGCAAGGCGTCTTGCTCCGTCTCGGAGGCCGACTCCTGCGGTGCTGCACACCCTGGACAATGTCCTGCCGTCATCACTCGGATGTGGTGCCCTGGTGCTCATGGCCGGTGTCGAAATAGTGGTCCAGGTACGACTCGGCGCCGAAGTGGCTGTCACGCAACAGAGAGAAGACTTCGTCTCCGTCGCCGGGCCGTCCTGGGGTGGCCAGGTGGTAGCACTGGGCCAGTTCCAAGTAGCGAAGGCCGTTCTCCTCGGCATAGCTCCGTGCCTCGCTCTCGGCCCTGACAATGGCTTCGCCCAGGGAGGCGGCCTGCCACAGCGTGAGGCGCTCTTCGTAGGGAGTTCCCTCCCATGCCTCCCACTGGAACACGCAGCGAACCACGTACCAGGACCTCTCGCCGTCGGCGTTCGCTGCTGTCACAGTGCTCTCCTTGGACTACGCGTCGTGCCGACATCGGCGGACGATGCGCCGGGGTCCGAACCGCCGCCGATCATCACCACGCAGTGCCGCCACCGCAACCGAATACCCGTTTCGTCGGGCCTCGTCTGCGCAGGGAGGAGTGACCCGATCCGCATCATCGGTGCGGGCGTCGCCACCCACCGGTGAGTGTGTCGGCCGCCCCACCAGTGGCTGGTGCAGGTGCCGTGCACAGCTTGGCCGGGTGGTGGTAGCGGTACGCGATGCCGTGTCCGGAGGCTCAGCGGCGCACGGCGGATGGCAGCAGTCCATCCACCGGCGGCCGGCGATGCCGCCCGTCAGCTTCAGCCGCCCGGCGCCGAAACCTGCACGGCTCGGAGCCCGACCACGATCTTGAACCGGCTGGCCCGGTCGCGATCGTCTCTTCGGGGGGATCAACGCGCTGCCTCAGCACAAGGTGCGGGGCGTATGCCCCAAGGAGTGATCCGATGTGATCCGGAGTCAGGAAAAGAGCGAGAGGGATGGTCATGTTGAAGATCTTGGAGAGGCACGCTCGGCGCATCGCAGCGGGCACGGGTGCTGCCGCAGTCGTCGTGCTCGGTACTCCGCTGCTTGCCGCTGCTGCTCCTCCTCAGGTCACTGCTCCCGTGCAGCCCTACGCCACGGTGACCAGCCAGAGTGGTTTGAACGAGCGGCAGTACCCCAGCACCGACTCGTCGGTGGTGGGCATCCTCGACCACCAGGATCAAGTGGGCGTGCGATGCAAGGTCCGTGCGCAGACCATCGCCGGCAACAACGATTGGTACCTGTTGCGTGACACGCAGGCATGGATCTCGGCAAGTTACGTGGTGCGGACCGGGACCGTCCCGTACTGCAAGGACATCCAGGTGAACCGGCTCACTCACAGTCCGCAGGCCGCCGACGCCATGGGCTGAGAGGACTGAGAGGACCTGTCCCTCAGAACGTTCGCACCATGGCGGACCGTGGTCGTGCTGGCACCCCGCCCGAAACCACGGTCCGCCATGGCGTGCCCCGTTCCGGTGCGACGCGGGCGCGACCCACGTCGACCTTTACGACAACCTTTACGACGACAAAGAGGCCGTCACGCCGGCCGTCGCCAAGCTGACCGACTTCCTCGGCAAGCACCTCTGACAGCCGTACCGGCCCTGTTCACCCGCGCCGGGCCGATGTGCCCCCTGCCCCAGCGGGCAAGGGGCATCTGTCGAATCCGGCCGGTCACAGCCGCATACCCCCACCTGGCCTTCCGATGCACGGGCGAACGTCTCGTCCCCGCCCCGACACCGTGGTCATCCTCGCGGATCACACCAGGCAGCTTCGGCAAGCTCTGGAGGCGGCGGCGTGCCGGCTGACCGGCGCACCGCGGAATGAGCGACGGTCGGCGACGCGTTGGCAGGTAATAGGGCGAGGAGCAGCGACGTGACAACTGCCAGCATCACCACACCACTGGGCCAGTTCCTTCGGTTCTGGCGTCGATCGGCGCCGGGCCCTCTGTGGTTGGTGGTGCCCCTGGTGCTGATCGTCGCCATACCGGTGGCCGACCACTTCCTGCCATCGGACATCCACCTCGGCCACCTGCTGATCGTGGCCCCGGCCGTCACCTCCGTAGTCGCGGGCCCTCGGCTCACTGCGCTGATCGGCGGGCTCGCGGTGGTTTCTCTCATCGTCGCGGGGACGGAGCGCGGCGTCCTGACCACCGAGAGTGTCCTCGTCGAGTTCCTGTCCCTCGCAGCGCTCTCCGCTCTCTTGGTGATCTTCTCTCTTCTGCGGGACCGACTGTGGCTGGAACTGCTCCGGGTGCGTTCGGTCTCCGACGCGACACAGCGCGTCGTCCTGCGCCCGCTGCCGGACAAGGCCGGACCGGTGTCCATCGCCTCGGAGTACCGCAGCGCCGAGGCCGACACCCGCATCGGCGGCGATCTGTACGCCGTCGCCCGCGCCTCCGACTCCACCCGGCTGGTCATCGGGGACGTACGGGGCAAGGGCCTCGCCTCGATCGGCGACACCGTGATCATGCTGGGCGCCTTCCGCGCCGCGGCCCACCGCCAGTCCCCACTGCCGGAGCTGGTCGCGTACCTGGAGGGTGCCGTCCGGTGGGGTCTGGCGGAGTTCTCTGAGTCTTCGGGGTCCGAGGCGGACGTCGGGGAGCGTTTCGTGACCGCCGTGGTTGTGGACATCCCGGACAACGAGCCGGTGGTCCACGTGATCAGCTGCGGGCATCCGCCGCCGCTCCTGCTGCGCAACGCCACCGCGACCGCGCTCAGTGTGCCCACCCCCGCACTGCCCCTCGGTCTCGGCGGGCTGTCCGACGCTTCCTACGTCCAGGCGACCTTCCCGTTCGCCTACGGCGACCGGCTCCTGCTCTACACCGACGGAGTCAGCGAGACCCGCGACGGACAGGGCACCTTCTATCCGCTCGCCGAGCGCGCCGCCGCCTGGACCGATCAGGCGCCCGGACAACTGGTGCAGAAGATCACCGCCGATCTCAAGGCGTACGCGCCAGGCCCGCTGAACGACGACATGGCGATGATCGTCGTCCAGCGCGACGAAACACCGGGCGCTCTCAGCAAGTCGCCGCAGCAGGTCCCCCGCCACGATCGGCATCAACCGGATGCGGCGGCCGACGGCGTGGTACACAGCGTCTGACCTGCCAGGAATTCCGCGTCGCCTCCCCCATCTCCAAGTTCGGCGTTGAGGGATGGATGGAATCCCTGCGCTACGACGTCGAGCCCTTCAACATCCGCACCACCGTCGTGGAGCCCCGCTTCTTCCGCACCGAACTGCTCGTGGACGCCTCCACCACCTGGCCCGAGCCGACCATCGACGACTGCGCCGAACGCACCCGCGCCACGATCGAGGCCTGGAAGGGCATGAACGGCCGGCAGTCCGGCGACCCCGCCGAGCTCGCCCGAGCCCTGCTGGCCATCGCCGACTCAGGAGAAGCCGATGCTGCGCTTCGTCGCCGGCGCCATCGAGGGCGTCGAGGCCAAGGCCAAGGTGCTCCTCGCGCAGGCGCACGGCTCCCGCGAACTGGGCGTGGGAGCCGACCTCGTTCCCGACGAAGCACACCGCGGCGGTCTTCCGGACGAGCGCGACAGCGCTGTGGGTGTCCACAGCCCAGGAGCACCCCCATTCCAGCCGCATATTCAATTCCAGAAGAGACCAGGTCAGACCGTGCTGACGCACTCGAATGCAGGCTGATCCCCATTCATATGCATGGTCGGAGAATGGCGGGGCAGGCGGTGGTACGGAGGTTGATAATTATGGTTCCCCTGCTTCTCGTTCTTCTGCTGGCCCTGATTCTCTTCGGCGCGGGTTTCGCGCTGAAAATTCTGTGGTGGGTCGCGATCGCCGTGCTGGTCCTGTGGCTGATCGGCTTCGTCGGCCGCCCGAAGAGTGGCAGTGGCCGCTGGTATCGCTGGTAGCCGACACCTTCGGCGCATTCCAAGCAGTGCATGGCGGTGGCCCGTCGTCCTCCGGACGAAGCAGCAGGCCACCGCCGTCACAGCAGGCGCCGCCGCTGTCTTCCGATGGCCGATTGAAGCCGGATATCGAGGGAAGGCGGAGAATGTCGGGTGGTCGCCTTGACCTGGCAGAGAAAATTCCTGCCCTTCTGGAGATCGGAGACGGTCCCGATTCATTTTTCGATCGGGGCGTCAATCTCCGGATACGGGGCACCCGAACCGCACGCGGCCGATGAGACCGCTGTGCACGACGTACGGAAAAAGGAGGCCGGCGGGCGTCCCTGCTGTCCCCCGTTTACCGGAGGAGTTGTTTCGCGTGACTGAGAATGTGTGGAATTACAAGTCGACTGCGGGCCGTGTGACGGGCCCCGACCTCACCGGCTACAAGGTCGAGGCCACGGACGGCAGCATCGGAAAGGTCGACAAGCATTCCGATTCCGTCGATGACGCCTACCTCGTGGTGGACACCGGCGTGTGGATCTTCGGCCGGGAAGTCCTGCTCCCGGCGAGCACGGTCGTCAGTATCGACCCGGACGAGCAGAAGATCTTCGTCGACCGCACCAAGCAGCAGATCAAGGACGCCCCGGAATTCGATCGGGGGAAGCACCTCGGGGACCCGGGCTACCACGACCAGCTGGGCACCTACTACGGCGCCGGCACACCCTTCGGCGGCCCGTTCATCTGACCCTGCGTCCGTTCTGTGCAGCACGGCCCCCGGGACTCTTCGAGGAGTCCCGGGGGCCGTCGCATGCCCCGGCAACGATGGCCGCCGACAGGGCCCTCCTGGCCATGCCCCGTCAGAGGTGCCGCCTCTCGCTCGGCAGATCGTCAGTCACCACCGCAGGGCCTGAACCCGTGGGACAAGCATGAAGGGCCAGTGCGGTGTGGGGTTTGCAAGCCGCCGTCCACCGGCCCATTCCGCTGGTCCTTGGGGGTCTCTTGGGGCTGTTCGCACGTGTGGGCTGCAGAAATCCGGCAACCCGTCCGTGGTGATACGAATCGGCTTGGTGGGTCTCAGTGTGTTCGCGGCTCTCGCGGCGGTGGGTGCCGCCGCGTGGATCTCGTCCTGGTGGTGGATTGCCGGTGTGCTGTTCGCTCTGATGGGCCTGCTCGGGATCTGGGATCTTGCGCAGCGCAGACACTCGGTGCTGCGCAACTACCCCGTGATCGGGCACGCCCGTTTCCTCATGGAGAGCATCCGCCCCGAGCTCCAGCAGTACTTCGTGGAGCGGAACTTCGACGGCCGCCCCTTCGACCGAGACGTACGCAGCATCGTGTACGAACGGGCAAAGGGCACGGATGCCGAGGAGCCGTACGGCACGGAGCGAGACGTCTACCGACCCGGCCACGAGTTCCTGGTGCCGTCGATGGCGCCCTGCGCGGTCCCCAGGACACCGCCGCGCGTCAGGATCGGCGGCCCCGACTGCGCCCGGCCGTACGACATGTCGCTGCTGAACGTGTCCGCCATGAGCTTCGGCTCCCTCTCGGCCAATGCCGTCCTGGCTCTCAACGCTGGTGCAGCGGGCGGGCACTTCGCCCATGACACCGGTGAAGGCGGCCTGTCGGAATACCATCTGCGGCCCGGAGGGGACCTCGTCTGGGAGATCGGCACGGGTTACTTCGGGTGCAGGACCGAGAACGGCGGGTTCGACGCCGCGAAATTCACCGACAAAGCAGCCCACGACCACGTGAAATGTGTGTCACTCAAATTGTCGCAGGGCGCCAAGCCCGGCATCGGCGGCGTGTTGCCGGGGGCCAAGGTCAACGCGGAGATCGCCCGAGTACGGGGCGTGCCCCAGGGGCAGACAGTCATCTCGCCCCCGTACCACCGGGTCTTCTCCACACCTCGTGAACTGGTCCGCTTCGTCGCACGGATGCGAGAACTGTCCGGGGGTAAACCCACGGGATTCAAGCTGTGCCTCGGCTCGCGGCGGCAGTTCCTCGCCGTGTGCAAGGCCATGCTGGATGAGGGCACGGCCCCTGATTTCATCATTGTGGACGGGGCCGAGGGGGGCACCGGGGCCGCGCCGCTGGAGTTCGCCGACCATGTCGGTGCCCCGCTCACCGACGGTCTGCTCACCGTGCACAACGCCCTCGTCGGCGCCGGCCTCAGAAATCGCATCAAGGTCGGAGCCAGCGGCAAGATCGCCACGGGCGCCGACCTGGTGAAACGCCTCCTCCAGGGCGCCGACTACGGCAACTCGGCCCGCGCGATGATGTTCGCCGTGGGGTGCATACAGGCGCAGCGCTGTCACACCAACACCTGCCCCACTGGCGTCACCACTCAGGATCCCCGTCGCGCACGCGCCCTGGACGTCGCAGACAAGTCGGTGCGGGTTCAGCGTCTCCAGGCGGCGACCGTGGCCAGCGCGCTCCAGATCATGGCCTCCATGGGTGTCACAGACCCTGGCCAACTGCGTCCGCACATGCTCCAACGGCGCATCGACCCCTACACCCTGCGCTCCCTCGACGAGATGTACGAATGCCTCGCGCCAGGGCAACTGCTCGCCGAGCCCCCTTCGTCCTGGGCTGCCGACTGGGAATCTGCCGACCCGGACCACTTCACTGTCTGACCTGGAGGATCTTGTGACCCGTACCGTTGCCCGCCTCATCGGAGATGCGCTGCGCCAACTCGGCGTACGCCAGGTGTTCGGCGTCGTCGGGGACGCACTCAATCCGCTGACGGAAGCCATCCGCACCACCGAGGACGTCGAGTGGGTGGGATGCCGCCACGAGGAGACTGCGGCTTTTGCCGCCAGTGCCCAGTCCCAGCTCTCCGGCAACCTCGGTGTCTGCATGGGCACCGTCGGTCCCGGCTCCATTCACCTGCTCAATGGTCTCTACGACGCGGCCAAGAGCCGCACTCCGGTCCTGGCGATCGCCGGACAAGTGCCATTGACCGACATGGGAAGTGGCTACTTCCAAGAGGTCGACAACGACGCCCTCTTCAGTGATGTCGCAGTCTTCCGCGCAACGATCTCCTCCCCCGACCAGCTGCCGCAACTGCTCGAGACTGCCGTTCGCAATGCCCTGGGGCGTAAGGGGGTTGCCGTTCTCACTGTGCCGGGCGACATCAGCGACCGGCAACTGAGCACAGACCGCACAGCCCGTTTCTCGCTGAACCCGGGGGTGACGCGGCCTGAGGAGTCCGCTGTCCGGAGCGCGGCCGGCCTCCTCCAACGTGCCGAACGGGTCACCCTGCTCGTCGGTCAGGGCGCACGCGCAGCCCGCGAGGACGTCCTGGCACTCGCTGACCGCCTCGCCGCACCCATGGTGCTCACGCTCAAGGCAAAGGAGGGCTTCGAGGGAGACGACAACCCCTTCCAAGTCGGCCAGACCGGGCTGATCGGTAATCCGGCCGCAGCTTCCGCCATGCAGAAAGCCGACACGCTTCTGCTGCTGGGTACGGACTTTCCCTACCGGGAGTGGTATCCGGACGGCCGGACTGTCATCCAGGTGGATACCGAACCCACGCACATCGGACGCCGCGTCCCGGTCGAGGCGGGGCTCGTCGGCGACGTGGGCGCCACAGTCCGCGACCTGCTCCGGTGTCTGGGATCCGGGGAAGCGCGCGACCGCAAGCATCTTGACCACGCCCGCGGACGTTTCGAAAGCTGGCGCGACGGCCAGGCCCGGCTCGCCGATCCGAAGCACGACAAGGGTGCGGTCGGACGGATCCGCTCGGCGCTCGACAATCCCGAACACGGAATAAGGCCCGAGGCGCTGGCCGCCACGGTCGACCGGGTCGCCGCCGACAACGCCGTCTTCACCTCCGACACCGGAATGGCCACCGTGTGGCTCTCACGATTCGTGGAGATGCGCGGTGCGCGACGGCTCCTCGGCTCGTACAACCTCGGCTCCATGGCCAATGCCATGCCACATGCTCTCGGAGCGCAGTACCTCGACCGGCAGCGCCAGGTGATCGCCTTCTGCGGTGACGGTGGCCTGAGCATGCTTCTCGGCGATCTCATGACCCTCAAGACCAGCAATCTCCCCGTCAAACTCGTCGTCTTCGACAACCGCCGTCTCGGCATGGTCAAGTTGGAGCAGGAGCGGGCGGGACTGCCTGAGTTCGGCACTTTGCTGGACAACCCGGATTTCGCCGCGGTGGCCACCGCCATGGGCATCACCGGCATCCGTGTCACGGACCCCGTCGAGCTGGAGGAGTCGGTACGACGCGCGTTCTCCACACCGGGACCGGTCCTGCTCGACGTACTGACGAACCCTGACGAAATAGCCATCCCGGCCGAACCGACGGTCGGACAGGGCTGGGGGTTCGCGGTCGCCAAGGTGAAGGAGGTCGTACGGAGTCACCGCGAGCCCGACTCGCACTGATCCGAGTACCACCGGCTCCGCCATCCCGTGCCAGGAGTTGTCGGCAGCGCGGTGCACGCCCACACCAACAGCGATGGCAGGGCTGCGGATGGGCCGCAGACGCTTCCGGCTGAGCGGCGCCGCACGGCCGCACCGGAGGCGGCCGGGGTCGGCCTCAGCAGGGCGGGATCAGCCGTTGCCTGCTTCCCGCGCCGCGCGCTCCAGTCGGCTCCGGTGGTTCTCCCACCATGCCTGATCGCCCGGTGGCACGTTGTCGCTGCCCTTCAACAGCCCGACAGTCCCGTCGATGAGCTCTCGCACGATGTCGGCGTGACCGGCGTGCCGTTGCGTATCGGCGAGCACACGCACCAGGACGTGGTGCAGTGTCACCTCCCGTCGTTCCTCCGGCCACCACGGGACGTGACCGATCGTGTCAAGCGTCAACGACGCGATCGTGCTGTTCGAGTGCTCCCACACCTGGTGGTACAGCCCGATGATCTCTTCGCGTGACTCGTCCGCTGTGGCCCACATGTCCGCGTTGGCTTCTGCGTCCTCCGTGTACCACCAGGGCGGCGGCTCGTCGTCGAAGAACGGCCGTCCGAACGTGTCGCCGAGGTACCCCGCCTCCACGCCGGCGACATGTTTGACCAGTCCCAACAGGTTGGTGCCGGTGGGTGTCAGAGGGCGGCGGATGTCGTACTCCGAGAGCCCGTCGAGCTTCCACAACAGGGCGTCACGAGCATCTTGCAGGTAACGGAGCAGATCCGCTTTCGGGTTCGGTTCGATCATGCGGGCAGTCTTCCATCCGGCACTGACAACCAGGCTCTACGGGCAGCGCAGGACGGTGCTGCAGGGACTTTGCCTCGCGACACCACGGTCGACGCTTTCGCGGGACGCGCACCAACTCCGCCGTGTCCGTCCTTCCGCGATTCTCCGGAGCGCCGTGCGCTCGTGCCCACTCGATACGGTGATCCAGCTCAACGGCCACCACCGACAGCCGAATTGGTGCAGTGGGCCGGGTGGTCGCCGGTGCCGAGCGCACTGCGTCCTGCGCCCGTGATCACCGACAGGGCGGCAGCCCGGAGCGAGTCCTGTGTCGTTCCCAGGCCCGTGGAGGCAGTCCGGGTCCCGCGGATGGGTCTCCCCGTGGAAAGACGAAGGGAGTGGATACTGGGCTCCGAATACGGCCACGGACGAGGGGTACGACCAGTGACCAGCGACAATCGGATAGGACCGCCCAACTTTGGCAGCGAACGCGACATGCTGCGGGCCTTCCTCGACTACCACCGTGCGACTCTCGCCATGAAGTGCGAAGGGCTTGCCGACGAGGAACTGCGGCAGCGTTCGATGCCACCGTCAACGCTTTCGCTGCTCGGTCTGGTACGGCACATGGCGGAGGTGGAACGCGCTTGGTTCCGCCGAGTGTTCGAGGACAACGACGCGCCCATGGTCTGGTCCGACAAGCCCGACTTCCAGGCGGCGTACGACGCAAGCGGATCAACCAGGGCCGAGGCGTTCCTCGCCTGGGAGACGGAGGTGGAGAAGTCGCGCTCCATCGAGCGAGAGGCCGACTCTCTCGACCTGGCCGGGTACCAGCCGAGATGGGACGAGGAAGTATCACTGCGGATGGTGATGGTGCATGTCCTCCTCGAGTACGGCCGCCACAACGGACACGCTGACCTTCTGCGGGAAGGGCTCGACGGGACTGTGGGTGCCTGAATCCCGCGAGAGGCACCGCCTCCGAAGACCGGAAGGCAGCCAGAGCCTTCGCGCTCTCCGCTTTCCCGGCGGCCACTGAGGTGACCCCGCCCCGCCCTGAAGGACGGGGCTTCTCGCCATGGCTCGGGGGTCGGCGATCGACGCATCGAGCCGCCGAAGCCTGACCGGCCGTGCGCCTCGATCGCCAGGGCGACGCTGCCGCTGCCGCCCGAGAAGACCACCCGCGTCGAACCGGTTGTCGAGCTACCAGCCTGATACCCGGATCGACGAGCGGATACGTGAGAGTGCGGGCCGGCCTACGAGAACGGTTCAATCCGGTTCGCGCGCGAGTTCGAGTGCAAGGGCCTGAAGAATTTCCTCCGTCGGCGTCGCAGGTACTGACTCGTCATAGGCATCCGCAACGGCCTGGAACGCAAGCACGAATCCGGTGATCAGTGCACTGAGCGGCTGAGAAAGCTGGCCCAGAACAGATAGCCCGACCTCGCGCGGACCCGCGGCGGCAGACACGACGAAATGCTCGGGAACCACTTCGCCGAGCAGGTCCGAGACATAGTCCGTACCGACCCCGCTGCGCAGTGCGGTGAGCGCCGCGATGGCCTTGAGTTTGATCTCGTTCTCGGTCATGGGACGAGGGTAGGAGCAAACCTCAGCACCTGGGCGGCACGGACATCCCGGCGATGTCGGGTGGTCGGTCACTACTGCCTGCGGTCAGATCCGGCGCGGGCGGTGCCAGACCGCGTGTCGCCGCAGCCACTCCGGGTTGTACAGGTGACTCCGCCGACAAAGCGACGGCCTCGGGCGGCAGGCTGCCGGGAGTGGCGAGCAGGGAGCTATCTGCGGCAGGCTGACCAGGACGGTTGGCATCCCCGCGAGCTCTTCGTCAGTGACCGGGACGACCTGGTCCGCGCCGGTCTCGTAGCCCTTGCCGATCTCCTCCTGCGGTACGACCTCGTCCTCGATCTCGCACACCTTCCGGGTGCGGACCCTGCCCATGTCCTCGAGGTGCACCTGGTGGAAGTGCAACGAACGGTCCTCGGTCGCACTGATGATCTTGATCGGGATCGTGACCAGGCCGAACGAGATGGCACCGGCCCACAAGGGCCGAACGGCAAATGTTCCTCCGGGCCCCCCTGGCAGCGTGGGCCGGGAAGCGGACCGGCGCGCCGGGGAAGGGACCGACCCACGCAGGGTCGGGGCGCAGCCGGGCCACCGCCCGTGATCCGATCCTTACGCGAGCCGGCCGTGATCGCATACGCAGATGTCGAAAGGTGTCCCGCGATGGTGCCGTGCCCCCCTGCGGACCCCGGTTGACGGTTCAGCCGGCGGTCGTGCGGCTGCTGAGCAGGTCGCGTACACGGTCCACCAGTCCGACGCCGGGCACGAGCAGTTTGTTGGCGGGCGGGGTGATCGGGAGGGCGGGGTGCGCTCGGGTGGGGGCCACCTCCTTGGCCTTGCGCACCAGCCGCCCCAACTCGTCCAGCTTGTCGGATGAAGACGACTCCGCGAGTCTCGGGAACAGCTCGTGCTCCTCCTCACGCACGTGGGAGGCGACCTCGAACTTCAGCTTCGCAACGATGTCGTTGAACTGTGGATCGTCGGCGTGCAGGTCTTCGAGGTCCTTGAGCATCCGCTCGACCTTGGCGTGATCGGCGAGTTCCTTGTCCGCCAGCGCGCCACCGTGCGGTACGTGCTTGCGTACCGTCGGATACAGGTACATCTCCTCGGCGACGGAGTGCCGCACCAGTTCCGCGGTCAGCCGGTCTGCCAGCTCACGTCGCCGCGGATGGTCGACCGGCTGCGCTTCGATCTGCGCGAACAACTCCTCCAGCTCACGATGATCGGCCGTGAGTTCCACGATCACATTGCCGCCGTGTCCCATGACAGTCCCTTCCTAGGGTTCGTCGCCCTCCGCAGAACGGAGCCGAAGACACCCGGACAACAGGCCGAAAACGCAAAACCAGCGCTCTGCGCGCGAGGGCGGACACGGCGCTCACCTCCCCGGCGCAGCCACGCCCCAGGCACACCCCAGCGACCCCCTTCCCTGCGGCATGGCGCGCCCACACGCCGGTATTGGATGGCGTCGGTCCCTCGCCACTCGGTCCACGCCGGGTCGCCGAGACTCGCCTCCCAGCCGTGGAGGCCGCCCGCTCCAGCCGGAGCCACGTCTCAGCAGGGTGTCGCGATTCGGCGCACGGCGGGACGAATCCTCACTCCGCGCGCCGCTCCGAAGCCGGTGGTGGGGCCTTCCGCTTCTTCCGGCCGCGGTGGCTCGTGTCGCACCAAGGGAAGATGAGGCTCCGTCGGCAGGTGCACAGTGCGACGACGGGCCGGTCCGAGCGGGCAACGCTGCCGTCCTCCTGAACGACTTCGACGGGCCCTTCCACGAGCATGGGTCCGCCCGGCTCCTGCATGACGCGTCGTGCGGCTGCCCGAGGCGCGGTCCCTGGTTCATCACGGCCGTTCTGCACGGATCACCACCAGTTCCTCTTTCTCCTGGCCGTGCTCGATCAGACCCTGGGCCTCCAGCCAGTCGGCGCGTTCACGAAGCACAGGGCCGAATGGAACGAACCGGCGGTCGGTCACGGTGACGTCCAGTTCGGCCTCAGTCAGCCGCGCCACGGTCATCGCCGGGTTGCTCATCACGGAGTGGACCGCGAGCAGCACACCCCTTGGGCGCAGCAGTGCGGGAACCTTGGCGCAGAGCCGGTCGATCACCGCCCGGCCGTCGCTCCCCGCCTCCCAGGCCCGAGCAGTACCGCGGCCGGGCATGCGGACGTCCGCAGACGGAACGTACGGAGGGTTCGCCAGCACCAGGTCGAACTTCAGGCCGGTCACAGGTTCCGTCAGGTCGCCGCGGCTGACCCTGATAGCCCGCGCGTGCCCGGACAGCAGTGCGTTCAGTCGTGTGGTGAGCACCGCCGCCGCCGACGTGTCGATGGCGACAACGCGGGCAGCACCGTGGTGGGCTGCGGCGATCGCCACTGCGCCGGTACCGGTACCCACGTCGAGCACTTCGGCTCGGGGTGACAGATGTTCGCGCCACAGCGCGGCTATCAGCATGGCTGTGTCTTCCTGCGGCGGGTAGACACCTGGGGGCTTGAGGAGTTTCACTGTCGCGTCCGACTCTCAGAACTCACGCGGACCGGCCTGCTCGGTCATCCTCGTGTATCCGACCAGCACCATGGAACGCTCCTTACCGAACCCTTGGCTTCGCAGCATGAGCTGTCCAACTGCGGGGGCACCCTGGTCGCGTGACGAGGCCGCTCCCCCGGACCTGAGGACTCACGAGACGGAATTCCGCCGTCCCGCGCCATCACACCGTGAGCCGGGTACCGGGACCACGGTCTCTGTCACGCGCGACAGCGGCGCAGCAGCCGAACGAGCAGAGGTTTGTGAACCCGTCCACCCCGCCATGGCTGTCCTTTGCGCAACACGAACGCTCAGGAACAGCCCTGGCGGGCGCGGGACGACGGGCCGGGCGCGATGACTCCACCTGTGGAGAGGCGTGCATGACGGGTGATCGGCTTCCCAGCCGGTGTTGCAAGCAACTCGACTCGGCGTTCGCTGAACGCCGGCGAAGTTCTGTAGCACCGAAATCAGAAACCCCGGCGCGCGAGCGTGAAGCCCGGATGCCGTCACCCCGGCTGTGCGGTCCTTCCTGCGTCCAGGAAACTATCGTCCGGACTTCTTCAACCGCTCAGCCGCCTTTGCTGCGGTCTCCTGGGCCTTGCCCGTCAATCGCTCGCTGCGGCCCTCTGCCTGCATGCCCTTGTCGCCCATGGCATCGCCAGCGGTTTCCTTCAGCTTGCCCTTGACCTGCTTGGCCTTCGCCTTTGCCTTGCTCATAACGATGCTGTCCTTCACTGTGAGGGGGACTGACGTACCCACCCTGCGCCGATCACTCTGAGGCCGCAATCGGTGAGGTTCCGCGCGCACGAGCAACCCGACGAGGAAGGGTCGTACGCCTGTAGCCGGCCGTGCACCTGGTCGGCGCAGTCGACTTGAGTACGCGGATGAGGTGGCCGCCGTTCGTGTCGGACACGGTGAAGAGGGCGCCGTCGGGTCGCGGACGATGAAGGCACCCTTGAGGCACCAGTGGGTGAAGGCACCCGTGACGATTCGCCCCGACAGCGACGGCAGCCGTCGCAACTCCATTTGCTGTGCTGGACATCGACACCGGGCCCGACTCCCGGTTCCGGGTCGGCCTAGCGGAGAGTGACCCGTCCGGGAGTTCATGTTCCCTGACGCAAGGCGGTGGCGCCTGCTGCCGATTCGGCCGTCCGGGTGGCGGGCTCCTCGGGGCACAGTCCACCGGGCTTCATGTCCCGGATGAGCAAAGGAGTCGGCCACGCATGGTCCGATCAGCGACGCCAAATCACCGGCGCTCACGTTCCCAGACGATCCCGCGGGACCAGCGGCAGCAGAACCCGCATCGTCCCCTCAGGGTCGTGGACTGAGATCGCCAGCCTGCTGAACGGTGCACACCGGCGCAGTTCCACACACAGCACCGGCCCGCCGGCCCGTACCAACGCGAAGTCCTGCCCCTCCTGAAGTGGGCGGATGCCCGCGCACAGCAGTCCAGGAATCCAGGTACCCCGACCGCGCCCACCACGGAGCGCCCGCCACCAGTCGGGCTCGAGATAGAGCTGGCGAAGTGCCGATCCCGGTACCCGCACCTCGCGGTGGCGTGTCGCCACCTTCTCCCACCATGACAGGCGAACAACGATATCGGTGCCCTCCACTTCCACCCGCGCCATGACCTCTCCTCATTTTCGTGTTGCGAGGACGGCAGGACCTGGCGCTTCGTCCGAGCCCCTTCGCGATGCTGTGAACGCGGTCCTGGTCTCCATCGCGCCGTCGAGAGTTTCCTCAGCTAAGGGCTGTCCCGTAATCCCTGGTGGATCAGCGCGCGGCGTCAGATGCGGTGCATCGCAAGGCGGAGGAGCGTCCTCATACTGGGCGTATTCGGGCGTTCCGACAACGCAGCGAGGTGCCGTAGCTGTCGTCGTGCGCCCGCCAGGGATTACGGGACAGCCCTTAGGCGACCCCGAATCAGCCGACGGTTGCCGATTCCATGTCGGTCGGGCCTCGATGGCTCTTCTGCCGTCGCCGACCACTCCGGGACCGCCGCACCACCACGGACATGTCCGACGGCACCGATCCCGTCGTCCACAGGGCCGGCCGGGCGGGCGACGCAGGCCACGGCCGTACGGCCCCGTGCGCGATCGAACTGACCTCGACCGTCACACTCCTGGAGATCCGCACGGGAGCGCCCTGCCGACGAGGAAACGGGAGACCTCTCCGGCGCGGACACGTCCCCGGATGTCCTCTCGCGTCAGTGGTGCCAACCGGCCGAGTCGCATCCTTTGTAGCCCGGTGGCCGGTTCGGCCCCAGGGATTGCTCACATCGTCGGCGAGGCGGCGTACTCGTCCGACCCTCCCAGCGGAGCCGTCACCCGTCGCCGGGCTGACCGTCGCGTCAGCGCTCATGCACCGCCGATCACCGTGGTCCATCTTGCTGCTCTCGGTGGGTGCCGCCTCGCAATCGCGGCCTCTGCTCTGTCCGGGGGCAGTTCACTGTCGTTCGAACTCCCGGAACGGGTCGGTGCTCATCAGGGCCCGCAGGGTCGAAACGCCGGCGAGCAGGCCGGTGACACGGCGAACGGGGACAATGGCCCCAGGGAGTAGCAGCACGGTGGCCGGCCGGTACTCCGGACCGGTTCGCACCCGAATTGCAGGGCCGCCGACGTCAGGGCGTCCCCCTCCCGGTGTGCGGTCGACTGCAGCGAGTCGCCCGCCTTGTGGAGCCGCTCGTTCACGCGCGCCCGCACCTGGAGGACCCGCCGCGATCCTGCCGACCGTGTGGACCTCCTCGTCCGGCAGATCGAGAGGTTGCGCAGGCACCACAACAGGCGACGCCGCGATGTGAGCGCCCGAGCAGGCCGGCCCGGACGCCGCGCTGCAGCAGGCCAGGGAGGCGGACCATATTTGACCCAGGTGCACTCAAGTTTTATCAATGGAAGAACATCAAGCATTGCCGGGAAAAGGAGGCAGTGATGGCACGGGCTGTGGGCGTTGACCTGGGAACGACGAACTCCGTGGTGTCTGTGCTCGAGGCCGGCGAGCCGACGGTCATTGCGAATACCGAGGGCGCGCGGACCACTCCGTCGGTGGTGGCGTTCGCCAAGACGGGTGAGGTACTCGTCGGCGAGATCGCCAAGCGGCAGGCAGTGACGAATGTCGAGCGCACCGCGCGGTCGGTCAAGCGGCACATGGGAGAGGCGCAGTGGCGTTTCCCCGAGTCCGGCGACATCGATGGCAAGCGGTACACCGCGCAGGAGATCTCCGCGCGCGTGCTGCAGAAACTGAAGCGGGACGCCGAAGCACATCTCGGGGAGGACGTCACCGACGCGGTGATCACCGTCCCGGCGTACTTCAACGACTCTCAGCGCACCGCGACCAAGGAGGCGGGCCGCATCGCGGGCCTGAACGTGCTGCGGATCATCAACGAGCCGACGTCCGCGGCGCTGGCCTACGGCCTGGACAAGGAGAACGACCAGACGATCCTCGTGTTCGACCTCGGTGGCGGCACCTTCGACGTATCCCTGCTGGAGATCGGCGAGGGCCTGGTGGAGGTCAAGGCGACCAATGGCGACACGCACCTCGGCGGTGACGACTGGGACCAGCAGATCGTCGACCACCTGGTGAAGCAGTTCAAGAACGGCTACGGCGTCGACTTGGCCAAGGACAAGATGGCGCTGCAGCGTCTGCGCGAGGCCGCGGAGAAGGCGAAGATCGAACTGTCGTCCGCGACCGAGACGACGATCAACCTGCCCTACATCTCGGCGTCGGCCGAGGGACCGCTGCACCTGGACGAGAAGCTGACGCGTGCGCAGTTCGAGCAGCTCACCGCGGACCTCCTGGAACGCTGCAAGGGTCCGTTCCACAACGCGGTCAAGGACGCCCGGATCAAGGTGTCGGACATCGACCATGTGATCCTGGTGGGCGGTTCGACGCGGATGCCGGCAGTGACGGAGCTGGTGAAGGAGCTGACCTCCAAGGATCCGCACAAGGGTGTGAACCCGGACGAGGTCGTCGCCATCGGTGCCTCGCTCCAGGCCGGTGTCCTCAAGGGTGAGGTCAAGGACGTCCTGCTCCTCGACGTCACGCCGCTGTCCCTCGGTATCGAGACCAAGGGCGGCATCATGACGAAGCTCATCGAGCGCAACACCACGATCCCGACCAAGCGCTCCGAGATCTTCACGACGGCCGACGACAACCAGCCGTCGGTGCAGATCCAGGTCTACCAGGGCGAGCGCGAGATCGCGGCGTACAACAAGAAGCTCGGCATGTTCGAGCTGACCGGTCTGCCGCCGGCCCCGCGTGGTGTCCCGCAGATCGAGGTCACGTTCGACATCGACGCCAACGGCATCATGCATGTCGCTGCCAAGGACCTCGGCACCGGCAAGGAGCAGAAGATGACCGTCACCGGTGGCTCCGCGCTGCCCAGGGACGACATCGACCGCATGGTGCAGGAGGCCGAGCAGTACGCCGAGGAGGACCACCGCCGTCGCGAGGCCGCCGAGACCCGCAACCAGGCGGAGTCCCTGGTCTACCAGACCGAGAAGCTGCTGCAGGACAATGCGGACAAGATCCCGGGTGACGTGAAGACGGAGGTGGAGGCGGCGCTCACCGAGGTGAAGGAGAAGCTCAAGGGCGAGGACACCGCCGAGATCCGTACCGCCACCGAGAAGGCAAGTACGGCCGCACAGCGGATCGGCACCGCCCTGTACGCGCAGGCGCAGACCGAAACCGGTGAGAGTGGCGCGGCCGACAGCAGCGCGGCTGGGAGTGCGGGCACCGGCGAGGAGGAGGTCGTCGATGCGGAGATCGTCGACGACGAGCGGAAGGAAGGCACCGGATGAGCAAGGACCCGCACCTCAGGCATCAGGGGTGAGCGGTCACCTGTGGTGGTGCGCGACGTGCACAGGATCGACCCGGTCATCCTGCAGTCCCGGTGACGCCAGGATGTGTCCGGTCCGGACGGCGTGGGTCAAGGACGGCCGGACTCCGATCGGGCGGAGGCCGCACGGCTGCGTGAGCGGATCGCGGAGCTGACCGACGGCCGTTCGCGGGCCTTTCCGTGACCGTCGCCTGAAGCTTCGTGCCGTCCGAAGCGACGCGGCCCATATCGACCCTGCCGAGACCCTGCGGGAGGCGCAAGGACTGAGCGAACAAGTCGGCGAGCGCCTCCAAGTGGCTGCGGAATCGTTGCGTGGAGTGGAAGTCCGGGGCCTTGTCGGCGGCAGGGAACGGGCACGCGTTGTGGTCGTTCTCCTGTCCTCGTGTGTGGGGTCAGCCTTGCCGGCGGAGGTCCAGCATGTAGAAGACCTTGTGGTAGCGGCGGTCACCGACGGCGACGAAGTCGGGCAGACGGCCGTACTCGGTGAAGCCCAGCGACCGGTAGAGACGCAGGGCGTCGCTGTTGTCGCCACGGGCGTCCAGGGTGAGGACCTCCACACCCGTCCGCCGGGCGTCAGCGATCAAGGCAGCGGTCAGCGCCCGACCGACGCCACGACCCTGGACAGCAGCATCCACCGCGATCTTCTCCAGATCAGCGTGTGGCCGATGAGTCGGTCGCACGTAGCGCAGCCAGTACCCCAACCCGACAAGCCGGCGGTCGAGGTAGGCGGCACGCAGCGCCCCATCCCCGGCCTGCACGGCAGTGACGACGTGGCCGAGGAGTTCCGCCACCTCATCGCGTGAGGGGGGTTCGACCCACCCCAGCGCGGCACCTCCACGGACCAGGTCCGCCAGGATCCGGTGGGCCGACTCCACCAACCGGGCTCCCAGTTCGGGATCGGACGTCAGCTCCGCCACGTCGAGGATGGCGGGTTCAGCAGCCCCGCTGCTGGTGATGGCCGCATTCATGAGCGTCAGCCTAAGGGCTGTCCCAAGAATCAGCCGGAGCTCCGGCATCGCAGCGTCAGCCGAGCCCCGATACTGACCCACGCTTCTGGATACGCGGCACATCATCGAGGGCCCGTGGTTCGTCGGCTCACACAACAGTCGGCCCGTCCGGACCGCCGAACGCGTTTCGCGCGCCGGGGTCAGCGGTCGGCGATGTCCTCGCGGAGGCCGTCGGAGAACTCCCACCACGAAAGCGGTAGCCAGTCGCCGTTGACGAAGGCATCCACAGTCGCGCCGCGACCGCGGACAGTCACCGTCGTTCCGGGCGGGTACGTGGTACCGGACAGGCCAGGTACTGGGACGAGCAGGGTCCCGAGCCGTTGTGCTGCCACTCCTCGCCCTCCTTTTCCATATCTCGGTGCGACACCTGGGTGGGCATTTCTCCCGAGATTACCGGGTTGTCTGTTGGCGCAGGCCGGAGAATCATGAGAGATGGGTCACGCGGAAAAGCGCGGGGCCGGGGCGGGAAGCGTGCGTGCATCGCCGAGCGGAGGTGGCAGGTGTGAAAGCCGTCGTGTACAAGGGACCGTTCACCGTGGCGGTCGAAGACGTTGAAAAGCCCAGGATTCAGCACCCGAACGATGTGATCGTAAAGATCACCTCCACCGCGATCTGTGGCTCTGACCTGCACATGTACGAGGGTCGTACCGCGGCTGAGCCAGGCATCGTCTTCGGCCACGAGAACATGGGAATCATCGAGGAAATCGGCCAGGGAATCACCTCGCTCAAAGAAGGCGACCGCGTGGTCATGCCCTTCAATGTCGCCTGCGGATTCTGCACCAATTGTGTGGAGGGATTCACCGGATACTGTCAGACCGTCAATCCCGGCTTCGCAGGCGGCGCTTACGGCTATGTCGCCATGGGGCCCTGGCCGGGCGGCCAGGCAGAATACCTGCGCGTTCCCTACGCCGACTTCAACTGTCTGAAGCTGCCGCCCGGAGACGAGCAGGAGACCGACTTCATGCTGCTTGCCGACATCTTCCCCACCGGCTACCACGGCTGTGAACTCGCCGATGTCCGGCCGGGCGAGAGCGTCGCCGTGTACGGCGGCGGGCCGGTCGGGCTCATGGCCGCGTACTCGGCCCTGCTGCGCGGCGCGAAGAAGGTGTTCGTCGTGGACCGGGTCCCAGAGCGGCTGGAGAAGGCCCGGGAGATCGGTGCGGTTCCGATCAACTTCGCCGAGGGCGATCCCGTGGAGCAGATCAGGGAGCAGACCGAGGGCATCGGCACGGACAAGGGCGTGGACGCCGTCGGCTACCAGGCGACGGCTCAGGGCACGGACCGCGAGGAACCGGCGACCGTCCTGAACTCGCTCGTCAGCACGGTCCGGGCCACCGGAGCGCTCGGCGTGCCCGGACTCTACGTCCCGGCCGACCCCGGAGGCCCCAACGAGCACGCCAAGCACGGCATGCTCCTCGTCTCGATCGGCAAGCTCTTCGAGAAGGGCCTCCGGATCGGTACGGGGCAGTGCAACGTGAAGCGCTACAACCGGTACCTGCGCGACATGATCATCGAGGGCCGGGCGACGCCGAGCTTCGTCGTCTCGCATGAACTGCCCCTGGACCAGGCATCGTCGGCGTACGACAAGTTCGACAAGCGGATCGAGGGATACACCAAGGTCGTGCTGCATCCCTGACCAAGGTCCGGACGGAGCGCCCGGACCTGCCCACGGTGGGGGTTCGCAGTGGTCAGCAGCGGTTCCAGCTGCGGAGCTTGTCGGGGTTGAGGACCAGCCACACGTCTGTGATCTTCTCGTCCTGGACGTGGAAACTGACGACACCGGACACGGTGGAGTCGTGGCGGAGGACCAGACCGGGCTTGCCGTTCACTGATTGCAGGGTGGCTCGGAGCTTGGGGTACTGCAACAGTGCGCCGAGCATGAAGCGGGCCGTGCGGTCCGCGCCGTGGATCGGCTTCAGGGCAGCGCGTACCTTGCCGCCACCGTCGCTGAGCGTGGTGGCGTCCGGGTCGAGCAGCGAGACGAGAGTGGCGAGGTCGCCGGTGTCGCAGGCGGCCCAGAAGGCCGTGACGATGCGGGTGTGCACATCGGACGCGGTCTCCCGTCGACGCCGGTCGCGCTCGTGCCGACGGGCGCAGGACGCGAGTTTCCGGCACCTCTGCGGGGTACGGCCGACGATCGCAGCAATTCCTCCGAACGACAGGGCGAACATGTCACGCAGGACGAACGCGACCCGGGCCGCAGGCGTCAGGGATTCCAGCACGACCGTCAGCGCCGTGTTCCCGGGCTCGTCGAGCGTGATCCGGTCCAGCGCCCCCACCGGGGTCGAAGCCACGGTGGTCGTCCCGTCCGGCACCGGCTCAGGCAGCCACTCACCCACGTACAGCTTCCGCCGGTGCCGGGCGGAGCAGAGGATGCCGAGACATATGTGTGCAGCGACGTGCGTCGGCCCCACCTGCGGTTCCTCGATGACCTCAGCAATGGACAGGTCCTCTTCCTGGTTCTCATCCATGAGGGATGGTCCTTTCTGCTGGGGCGTCGGACGACGGCCACCGGGCCCGCGTCGGGTGCCGGTGCGGGCGCGGCCTCGCAGAAGCGACAGGACAGCGCGTCGCACAGCCGCTGCGCGGCCGCGGTGCGCCCCCTGTCGCTTCCGCCGGACCCGCTGATCTCCGTGCTTGGTGGAAGGGGGCGGGACGGAAGGCTCAGGCGGCCATGGCGGCGAGTTTCGACGGGTTCATCATCCACAGCACCCGGTCGATACCGTCAGCTTTCACACTCACTGTGACAACGGCGAACACGTTCCCGTCACGGTACAGACGCACCGCGGCCCGGCCGTTGGCCTCGACCGGCTCCACCGTCGCCCCGGTCCAGAAGGTGTCGGCGAACGCGTGGACGTACCGCGCCACACGGTGACGGCCCACAACGGGGAACTTCGACGCCCGAACGGCCCCTCCGCCGTCGGCATACGAGACGACGTCCTGTGCGAACAGCTCCTCCAGGGCGGTCACGTTCCCTGTCTGTGCCGCCGCCAAGAACGCTGTCAGGAACCGCTGGTGCTCATCAGCCGCGACACTCGCACGTTTCTCCGCGGCCAGATGCTTACGCGCCCGGCTCACCAACTGGCGTACGTTCGCATTCGTCTGACCGATGATCTCCGCGATCTGCTCATACGGGTAGTCGAACGCCTGCCGCAGAACGTATGCCGCACGCTCCGTAGGCGTGAGCTTCTCCAGCAGCATCAGCACCGCGACCTCCAGAGCCTCCCCGCGCTCGGCACCCAGCGCCGGGTCACTGCTGGTGTCGACCGGCTCCGGCAGCCACGGACCGACATAGGTCTCACGGCGGACCCTCGCGGATTGCAGGACGTTGATCGCGAGCCTCGTCGTGGTCGTCGCGAGGAACGCCTGTGCGTTCTGCACCTTGGACCGGTCGTAGGTCTGCCAGCGGATCCAGACCTCCTGGAGGATGTCTTCCGCCTCGCTGACGCTGCCCAGCATTCGGTAGGCGATCCCGAACATGCGACCGCGGACATTGCGGAACACCGCCTCGGCGTCCTGAAGGCTCTCGACGTCTTCCGCTGGATGGTTCTTCGACGACATGGTTCGTGACCCTTGCTACTCGACGGGTTTGCCGGCGGTCGAGACCTCACGCATGAGCGCCGCGCATCGTCGGGGATCGGCGGTACGGCATCCCGTTCCCCCCAGCCGGGACCGGACCACACCAGGTCGACCTGCAGCGCAGGGTCGAGAGTGCAGGCCGCTCGATGCCTCGCCGATCGCGTACCCGTCGACCCCGGTGCCGTGACCCTCGGGCCGCACCGTATCCATCCGTCTTCGGCCGCTTGTCCACCCGCGGGACCGTCGCCCCTGCGTCCGGCGAGTTCGATGGCATCGCGCAGGCCGGATCCTCCCTTCTGATGACGAGGACGGATGTGGCGGTCCGCTGTTCGGACGTGTACATGTCTGCTCCTCGGCCGTTGCGACGTGCTCCTCATAGCTATGACCGAGTAGCCCATCGATATGTGACCCGATCTCTCGAAGCCGACGACAGAGAACCCGAACGGCCGACATGAGTCATGGAAGGGCTCTCACCTGCGGACCGGTCGTCGGTCCTGGCCGACGACTCGGACGACTCATGGCCGTACAGCGGGAACGCTCACTCGCGGGACCGGCGCCGATTGCCCAGCCGGCCGCGAGACGGGCATCGCGCTCACGACGCGAGTGCGATGCCTGTCCGCGATGCCGTTACTCCGCGCAGCCGGCGGTGATCCGGCAGGACCGGCGGGCGGGATGCGCGGCCGCCCGCGCTGTCAGAGGTTGGAGAAGCGGCCGGCCTGGGCGAGGATCTGCTCGGCGTCATCGACCGGGGGGTAGATCCACAGCGTATTGATGTCCCGCTTGAGGGACTTGGCGCCCTCGCCGGTCATCTGGACCGTGCGGTCCCAGCCCTGTGTGACCACGGCGCCCGCCGGCCCGAGATCCAGGCAGACGCCGTAGGGATCAGGGGTGAAGGGCAGCGGGTCCGTGCCCAGGAGGTCGGCGGCTACGTTGTGTCCGGCGAACTTCCCCATCGGCTGGGCGTGCTGGCAGCTCTGCGTCGCGTAATGCCCTTCCTCCGCGAGGGCGGAGGCGGTGTCGCCGGCGGCGTAGACGTCAGGGACTCCCGTCACCCGCAGGTAGGCGTCCACGCTCAGCCGTCCCAGACGGTCGCGTTCTCCCGGAATCTGTGCCGTCAGAGAACTGGCGACCATGCCGGCCGTCCACACGACGGTGGCTGTGGGAATCACCTCACCGTCCGAGAGGGTGACGTCCTCGGGGGTGGCCGACGCCACGGTGCGTCCCAGGCGTCGCTCGATCTTCAGTTCGTCGACCGCGCCGTCGATCTGCGGGCGGGGTCCCGGACCGAGCTCCGGTCCGAGGACGTCGGCGCGGTCGACCAGGACGACCCGCACCTCCTCGCCCGCGCCGTGCGCGTGGGCGATCGCCCGCAGCCGTTCGCCCAGGCCGGTCGCCACTTCCAGGCCGGTGAAGCCGGCGCCCACCACGACGGCCGTGTACCGGCCCGGGGACGGCGTCCGCTGCGGCAGCCGCCGCAGGTGGTGGTCGAACGCGGCCGCCGTGGACAGGGTGTCGACGTCGAAGACGTTCCGTGCGCCCGGGAAGTCGGGGCGCACCAGCCGACTGCCGGCGGCCAGCACAAGCTTGTCGTACGACAGGGTCAGATCCTCGCCTGCTCGCCCGACGGCCCGCACCGTGCGGGCCCCGGTGTCGATACCGGTCACCGTCGCTGTGACCCGGCGCACCCCGATCGGACCGAGAACACGGTCCAGAGGCACCCGCTTGCTCTCCGGTTCCTCTTCGTAGAGACGGGGGCGCACGACCAGATCGTCACCACCACTGATCAGGGTCACCCGCACCTCCTCGCCTGCCTCACGCGTGGCGTGCACGGCTCCTGCCGCGCTCCACACGCCGGCGAACCCTCCACCGATGACCAGGATGTCCTTCATTTCTTCTCCCATGCCGTGTTGACGGTTGCGCAGCATTGACAAGACGGCGAGGCGAAGTGTGACAGCGCGGAGAAGCTGATGTGCATCTCCGCTGCCGGGCTACCGGATCCAGAGCGTCGTCGCCGCTGCCGGCACGTGCTGGACGCAGGCATGGCCTGCCCGTGCAAGGTGGTGCGCTCCGCCTTCCCGGTCTTCGCCCGCACAAGGGCCTGGAAGTTCCTCCGCGGCTCCGCCTGAGGCTCCACCACGCCCTTGTCGGCCGTGCACCTCAGATGGGCGCGCAGCAGGGCCCGGATCGTTCGTGGACCAACCGGGCCGAGACCAAATGGCCGTCATGTCACAAATTGCAAGGCGAGCTGGTCATAGCCGACGAACCCGCAACTGCGATTGCAACCGGAGTACTCATGGCCACCACGGAACGTCGGTTCTCGATGGTTCACGCGATCGACACGCAAAGGTCCGGCATTCGCGCCGTCACACCTGGCACCGACCGACGGGTGACGAGACCAGGCCCCCTCATTTCGGTCCCGGGCCCAGGGAAGCGGACACCCAACCGCGAGCGAAAGGTGAAGTCGATGTACTCCAACTGTCACGACCGGCCTGTGCCCTCGCCCCATCGCCATGGTTGCCCCGGAAATCGACCGACCACATCCTCGGGTATCAGGCCGTTCTGCATCCACGTCACGCGTATGCACGACGGTTGCGTCGTCCTTGCCGTGACGGGCGCTGTGGACTGGGCCAATGCCGGCGCGCTGCGAGCCACCGCTCTGGAGGAAATCGCAGCGGGCGCCCGGAAATTGGTACTGGACCTTTCGTTCATGTCCTTCTGGGACTCCAGTGGCATGGGAGCTGTCGCTTCCGCATACCGCAGCGCGACCCACGTCGGCGCCTCGGTCGCCCTTGCAGGTCTCTCGCCGACGTTGGAGAAAACTTATCGGCTGACCGGGATGGACAAAGTGATCGCGCTCCACCGCGACGTCTGCACAGCCCTCGCCGCATAGGACAGTTCGCGCCGAACCGTGGCGACTCGACGCAGAATCCGCTCCCGAAGCAGCCCTGTGCGTCAGGGACACGGATCCCACGTATCAGGCCACGGCCGGCGTCCGCCTCAACACGCGCTCCGTGCAGGCAGCCGGCCCGGGCCATCCCACGGGACCGGGCTCCGGCCCAGCAGAGCAGGCCCCCTACCTTCTCCGCCGCCGCGGCAACCGGCCGGGCGCCGGAGGAGGTGCACTCACCCCGGGCACCATGACCGTTTCTGCAGCGTCGTCTGCGTGAGGACCTTCAGTTGGCTGGTCAGGGTTGACTAGGCCACCCGGCACCCGCATTCGGCCCGTTCCACAACCCCTTCGATCTTCGATTGACATCGAACAATAAGGATGTGTCAGTGATGACCAGCCGTTTTACCAACCATGTTGTGATCCTGACCGGAGCTGGTTCCGGGATCGGGCGAGCTGCCGCACTGGCGTTCGCGACGGCGGGAGCGCGGGTGCTGGGAGTGGGGAGACGAGCGGAGGCGTTGCAGGAGACAGCCGATCTCCATCCGGCCATCGAGACGCTCAGTGCCGACGTCAGTGCCGCAGGCGCACCCGAACGGATCGTGCAGGCCGCGGTCGATCGATGGGGACGTGTCGACGTCCTGGTCAACAACGCCGGAGTCCTCGCGATGATGCCCCTGGAGCAGGTGACCGCCGAAGGCATCAACCAGGTACTCGCCACCAACGTCACCGCTCCGAGCCTTCTGGCCGGCGCCGCCCTTCCGCACCTGCGGAGCTCCCAGGGGGTGATCGTCAACGTCAGCAGCACATTCGGGCACAGGCCCATCGCTCACGCCTCTCACTACGGTGCCTCGAAGGCTGCGATCGAACAGCTGACCCGAAGCTGGGCACTGGAGTTGGCGCCCGACAACATCCGGGTCAACGCAGTGGCTCCCGGCCCCACCGAAAGCGGAGCGTTGGCCGGCGCCGGCTTGTCCGCCAGGGAGATCGATCACCTCAAGGATGCCGAGGCAGCACGCATTCCGTTGGGCCGCCGTGGTGAACCCGATGAAGTGGCCGAGTGGATCCTGCGCCTGGCCGACGCACAGACGGCCTGGCTCACCGGCCAAGTGCTCACGGTCGACGGCGGACTCGAACTCGTCTGATCATGGCGCATGCCCAGCGACAGGTACTGTTCCGTCCGGGACCTTTGGACTCCCCTGCGGCAACAGAAACGGCTACACCGAGGTAAGAAGTTGATCCGGCTCCACTCGGCCCGCGCAGGTTTCGGTGTACTAGCGTGCTCGGGGTGATGACGGCTGACGACGTCTTGTCTGTGCTTGCGCTGATGCGACGGGCCGGGGTCGGAGTCTGGATCGGCGGGGGATGGGGCATAGATGCCCTGCTCGGCAAGCAAACCCGTGAGCACCGCGACCTTGATCTCATGCACCCCGAGGACCGGGAAGACGATGTCGTGAGGGCCCTGAACGGTGCCGGCTTCGTAGAGACCTTGAACTGGCGGCCCGTGCGGTTCGTGGTCGCAGCATCGGACGGACGGGAAATCGACCTCCACCCCCTCACTTTTGCAGCGGACGGCTCTGCCGTGCAGGCAAACCTCGACGCAGAGCGCCCCTTCGCCTATCCCGCGTCGTGCTTCGTGACCGGCATGATCGGTGACACGTCGGTTCCATGTCTGTCAGCCGAGCAGCAGGTCTATTTCCACCAGGGATACGAGCCGACCGACCGGGACCGTCACGACATGGCTCAGCTCCGGCATGCCTTCGGAATCGCCACCCACTTCTGAGGTGGGCAGCGCTCGGTGAACACGCGAGCATGTCCGCAGCTGTTCGTCCCCATCAGGCAAGCGGGCGGCGACGTCCCCACGTTGCGGTGACTGCGCTGGGCTGTCCGTCCGAGGGGCGAAGTCACGTGGCGCCTGTCTCCCGAGCAGGCCCGGGTGGGCCGCTCGGCGCATCAGCAGTGACAGTGCCTCGGTCGGTCTCGTCGTCGCATGCCCCGCATCTTCCGGTTCCTCACCCTGAAGGGAAGGGTGAGACATCACTCGACTGGCACATGAGAGCTCTACTCGTGCGTACTATCTCTAGACACTGCTGCACATTGCGGCAGTTATGTCCTGCGGGTGACCCGGTCAGCACAGCCTGGGCACCTGCCTCCACCCGCTCGCGGACCGGGTTCGTGCTTTTCGCCGCCCTACCCGCGAGCTGCAGAAAGGCCCATGCCATGTCTGAAATTCAGGCCCACGCCACAGGACTGACGTCGCAGTACATCGCCCAGGTGACGGGCGACCTCGAGCGCAACGTCAAGGAGCAGGAACGTATCAGTGCGGAAATCGAGGCGCTGCAGGAGCAGTTGGGTGCCCTGCAGCACGACCACTCCGTGCTGGTGAGCATGCAGGAGGCACTCGGCGGCGCGAACGCAGCCGGCGAGGCAGACACCACGGCCGCGCCGACCGTACCGCGCCAGGCCACCGCCGAGCCCCGGCAGAGCAAGCCGAAGAAGGCGGCCGCCACGAATGCAAAGGCGACGGCATCCAAGAAGAGCGCCGACAAGGCCTCGTCCGCCAAGGTCTCGTCCACGAAGGCCTCATCCACGAAGGTACCCACGACAGACACCAAGCCGACCCTCGTCAACCTGATCCGCGGCCACCTGGAGCAGCAGAGCGAGCCGCGGTCCGCCACCGAGATCTCCGCCGCGCTCACGCAGGCCCACCCTGACCGCGGCGTCAAGACCACCGTGGTGCGTACCACCCTCGAAGGGCTGGTCGCCAAGAGCCAGGCTCAGCGCACCAAGCAGGGCTCGTCCGTCTTCTACACCGCGACGGCCGCCTCGGAGACCGCCGCGGCCGAGCCTCAGCAGGAGGCAGTGGCCGGCTGAGCACGCTCAGGAGCGCCGATCTCGCCTCCGCCCGGGGGCGCTCCGGCGGCGCTCCGGGCGGAACCTCATCGTGCAGGGCCGAGTCGGCGTGCGGCGGTGCGGGAGTGGGCCTCCCCACGCCGTCGCCTGCGCGCTCCGGACCAGCACCGACATCCTTGGATCCAACTCTCTCGACCAGGCTCCCTCTGACGTGTGTCAGCTCAGCAGCTGTGCCGGAGCACGATGGATGTCACTGTCACTGCCGGCCGACTTGGGGATGCCCAGCACACGGAGCAGGACAACTGTCATCGACGCGGCGGCCCTGCTGCGACCGCCGCCCCGTTGACAAGCGCGTTGTCACCATCCACGGTCACCGGCAGACCTCTCGGGCGTCTGATCCTCTTGGTGGCCGTTGTCGCTCCCTTCGGAAGGCACTTGACCGCCGAGTACCGATGACCGGGATCCGGGATTCGACGTCGCTCAGGGGTGCATGCGCGCACCCTTGAGGACCTTGTCCACCGCGTTGCGCGGCCCGTAGACAGCCATCCCCACCAGATCGAGCTGGTCCTTTCCCACGGCCCGTACCGCCGCCCGGTTGTCCCGGTCGTTGCCCGTGCCGAACAGATCCGAGGTGAACACGGCCCTCGGCAGCGAGCGCGACAACGCGCGGCCGTGCGCAGCGGTCACCATCTCCTTCGTCCCCTCGAAGACCAGTACGGGCTGGCGGAACATCGGCAGGTACGCGGTGCCGTCGGCGTCCGCGTACGGCTCGCCGATCACCTCGGGTGACACCGTGCCGAGCCCACTGACCAGGAAGGCGGTCACATTCAGCCGCTGCCAGGACTCAAGATCCTCCCGCAGCAGGACAGCGATCTTGGTGTCGAAGCGGACAGGCACGTTCTCATCCCCTGCGCCGGTCTCAATCCCGGTTCCGGCCTCGGTCTCATCGTCATTTCTCATGCTTCGAGATTCCACGGTCCGCGCCTTCTGCGTCTTGTACGTTCTTTGCGTGATGCCCCGGCAGGAGATCTCCGCTTGGCGCCCCCCAGTCGCGGGCGTCGTGGAGGTTTTCCACGCACACTTCACCGAGCACGCCTACCCCATGCACGTCCACGACGCCTGGACGTTGCTGATCGTCGATGACGGAGCGGTCCGCTACGACCTGGACCGCTACGAGCGCGGCACCCCGAGCGACACCGTGAGCCTGCTCCCGCCGCAGATCCCGCACAACGGCTCACCGGCCACGCCTCAGGGATTTCGCAAGCGCGTGCTCTACCTCGACACGACACAGCTGGACGAAAGCTTCATCGGGCCGGCGGTGGACGGCCCGGACCTCACCGATCCCGTGCTGCGCAGACGCGTCGGCCAGCTGCACACAACTCTCGCGGGCCGGGGTGACGAGTTCGAGGCGGAGAGCCGTCTGGCCTTCATCGGCGAGCGACTGCGCGAGCATCTGCGCCCCAGGCTGGTCCTTGGTGGCGCGGCACCCGACCGCAACATCGCCCGGAGTCTGCGCGACCTCCTCGACGAGCGCCTGCTTGAAGGCATCGCCCTGGAAGAAGCCGCGCGCCTGGTACACGCCCACCCCACGCATCTCGTACGGGCCTTCAGCGGCGCCTTCGGCATCGCCCCGCACCAGTACGTGATGTCCCGTCGCGTCGACCTGGCCCGCCGTCTGCTGCTCGACGGACAGCCGGCGGGCGAGGTAGCGACTGCCGTCGGCTTCTACGACCAGTCCCACCTCACCCGGCACTTCAAGCGAGTTGTGGGCGTCACCCCGGGCCGCTACGCCCGAACCGGGACCGTCCGCCGATGATGGACCGCGCGCACTTGCCGCCCCTCCGGGCCGGGGACCAGCGAGCTCAGCAAGGCCTCGCCGACCACTCGCGATCAGTGATCTCGTGGCGACGCACCCGACCCTGATACACCCACTGAACGACCTTTGAAGACGGGCTCTGGACAGCCCTGCTTGGACACGGGCTGGGCCAATCGGTGTAGCTGCTGGATGAGCGGGCCTGTCGTCGGCACGGGGTGGGCAGGGATGGCGGCGGAGGTGTTTTCGGATGCCCAGCGGTGACGTGCTCGTACTCATCGATGA